>NZ_AHVZ01000007.1:0-161762 GCF_000247495.1 Psychrobacter sp. PAMC 21119
AACGTTATGATTTAAGAATGAAGCTGTTCGCAGGACTGGTAAATCTTGAGCTTAATATCTGACTTTTGCAAGAGGTCTAGTATATTAAATCTACTGTGGAGTATCATTGACTACTTTGCGCTTTCATTAGAAAAGATAAAGATTATTTTTTTAATACTGTCAGTTGTATTCTTCTATGGCTGCTGGTTTTACTTCAAAAGTAAAGATAAACAAATAAGTGAAAAAACAAAGAGTACCGAAGCCGTGTTATTTCTTGGTCTGCTGATGACTGGTTTTTTGGTAGTCACCTTTGGTTATCTAAATATGTACATTATTGATTATAAGCTTAATGATGTGACTTCTTATTGTATATTTTATGCTAATTTACATATCTATTTTAAGTTGAAATCACAATAATTTTATATCTGATGCCTAAATGAGAAATCATGAGAAATATAATTTTTAGAGGGTTGGCTGTTTTGATTGGCTTGCCAATGATGTTACTAGGAGCTGTCTCACTGTTTGACCCAGAGGGTTTTGAGCTGATGTACTCTATAGGTTCTTTGGCTATTGGCATTATTTTAATTTGGTATGGTGTCGTTGGAAAAGTATTGCTGGTAGAAGACAGTTTCAGCGGCCATGGCGACTCTCATAAAATACCGACTCACAATCAAGTATTTATTGAAAAATTGTTGATATTTCTACTAATAACTATATTTACCATAAGAGTGATCATAGATATTATCGATGGCAGAGCGAGTTGGTTAGAAGTCACTTACTTATCTACAGCTGTATTTATAGTAATCGCCATAAGTGTGGCTAAAGTAATGAAAGTAGATTCCCTTGCAGAGGCTACCCTAGGGTATTGGTTAGTCCTCATTTTGAATTTTATTTTTACTATTATTATTTTGATTACAGCATTTCATAATATAGGTATTAGTGTATTTATTGATTAGGAAAGGTCAGCGAATTATTAAATTATATAGCTACAGTATGCATTCAGAGAAAATCACAATATTTTCTTTAATTACCAAGAAGTAGTAGGTTTGCACTGGCTACCTGTATTGTTTACGCGATACAATCAAGTAATCCATCCAGCAAGGACGCTACTATGTTTAAAGAATACACCCAATACGATGCCCTAGGTTTAGCCAAGCTCGTCAATTTAGGTGAGGTCAGTGCCAAAGAGCTATTAGACGCTGCGACTCATCAGGCCAACACACTGAATCCTAAGTTAAACGCCATCATTCATCGCTTTGATGAGCGTGCTTATGATGCCGCGCAAGCAGGATTGCCAGCAGGCGCATTTAATGGTGTGCCGTACTTACTCAAAGACCTATCATTTTACTTTGCTGACGAACCCATCACCATGGGCAGTCGTAGCGTGAATGTCGTGCCAGAAAACGATAGCGAAATCGTTAAACGTATGAAAGCAACGGGTGTCAATACCTTTGGTAAGACCAATACGCCAGAGTTTGGTTTAATCATCACCACTGAACCCAAAGCGCACGGTGCCACCCATAATCCATTCAAAAAGGGCTATAGCTCTGGTGGCTCATCGGGTGGTAGCGCGGCGGCGGTGGCGAGCGGTATCGTACCGATGGCAGGTGCTGGCGATGGTGGCGGTTCGATACGTTTTCCGGCAGCATGGTGTGGGGCGTTTGGACTCAAACCCAGTCGTGGACGTAACCCAATGGGCCCGTTATTTGGTGAAGGTTGGGAAGGCGCGGTCGCTGATCACGTGATTACCCGTAGTGTGCGTGATAGTGCTGCGATGCTCGATGCCACGAGTGGCGCTGAGATTGGCGCGCCTTATGTGATTGCGCCACCCGATGGGACATTTTTGCAAGCAGCGATGCGCGCCCCTCGGCAATTAACGATAGCTTTGCACCAGCAGCCATTAGTCGCCAATACAATAGTGGACAAAGAAGTACTGGCTGTACTAGAGCAGACGGCAAAGCAATTAGAAAGTATGGGTCATCGTGTGGTGCCTGCTGAGCCGAATATTAATATCGAACAATTTTGGCATGATTTTTTAGTGGTGGTTTGTACGCATACAGCCTTTACCATTGATAATATCGAACGCAAATTTGGTGCAGAACATATAAAGAACCTAGAGCCACAGACGTATAATATGGCGATGCTAGGACGCTCGCTTTCTGCCGTTGACTTGGCACACGCTAAGCATGGCTGGCATGATAGCCAATATCAAACGGGTCTATTATTAGAGACCTACGATATGATTCTGTGCCCGACCATACCGACGCCTGCGGTTAAGCATGGCGTGCTACCACCAAGTCGTATGGATGAAATGCTTATGCGTAGCGCAGGTCTACTAAATAAAGGCATTGATATGGGGAAATATGCCTTTAGCTCAGGCATGATCGAAAAGCTTAGTCAGCCGGTGCTGGGTAAAATGGCCTTTACCTTGCTGGGCAATGTCACTGGGCTGCCTGCCATGTCATTGCCCTTAGGCATGAGCAAAAAGGGTTTGCCGATTGGCATGCAGCTGATTGGACGTATGAATGACGAGGCGACGCTATTTAGTATTGCGGGCGAAATGGAGCGCGCTGGGTTGTTTACCAAGGCAGCTTTTGAGAAGTAGTTTTATTTTTGCTATCGCTTGATTGATGGTTGCTTAATCAAAGCGAAAGATATCCATTCCCAAGCTATGATGTGCCATGCTCTGATGCACGACGGAGACGCGTTGACCGGCTCCTAGGGCAAAAAACAGCGGTAGTAAATGCTCGTCGCTTGGGTGTATGTCGCGAAAGTTAGGATACTGCTGCCAGTCTAATGCCGCTGGGATGTCTGTTTTGAGCTGCTGTAGCAACCAGAGCTTAAAGTCTTGTGCGGTCTCATCTATACTCTCGGCTTCCCAGCGTAGGGCTTGTAGATTATGAGTGATATTGCCTGAGCCAACGACGAGTATTTGTTCCTCGCGCAGTTGCGTCAGTTGCGCGCCCAGCTGATAGCAGGCAGCACTGTCATAGTGCCGTGGCAACGATATTTGTACGATAGGCACATCGGCCTGCGGATAGAGATGTCTGAGCGGTGCCCAGACACCATGGTCGCTGACCCGCATCGGATTGACGCTACAGGTAATACCGCGTGCCGTTAACTGCTGCGCTAGCGATTCAGCGAGTGCCGGATGACCGGCAGCAGGATATTGTAGCTCATACAGTTCAGGTGCAAAACCTGAAAAGTCATGCCATGTCTTTGGTTGTGGGTTGCTGCTGATTTCTAGCTTCGCCGACTGCCAATGCGCCGACATAATAACGACGGCACGTGGCTTGGGTAGGTTTTGCCCGATACGAGCCAGTGCACTGGTCGTAGCCGATTGCTCAATCGCCAGCGTTGGAGCACCATGCGAGATAAATACCGCTGGTAGCTTGGCTAAGTTGGTCGCAGTTGACTGCCCAGCTTGGGCATTTGCCAAAGCTGCTGTGGTCGTAATGGGCGTATGCGTCTCTTGGTGAGGTTGCTCACGTCGCTGATGCGCATAAGGGGCGTTCGGTGTCGCTCGTTTTGGATATTTCATGTTCCGTTTATTAGGGCATGTGCTCGTTTTTCAATCGTTTTGATGAGGTATAACCAGTTCAAAATAAAAATGGTATGCTAAAAATAGCGTTCTGCTGGCATGAGTTTTCCTCGCTTGCTGTGCGCTTTGCCCTCCAGAGGTTTCGAAAAACTCATCGCAGCAGCACTGTATTATTTTTAAGCTGTATTCTTTTTAAATTGAATCGACTATATCTGTTTTAAGCAAACAGTCATTCGTTAACACATCTGCTCATGCTATTTTCAGTTACTATAATTTCGAGTAACTACGATTTTTAGTTGCCACGATGGTAGGGGTGGTTGTGATTGACACTCATCGCCCGATATAGTTGCTCCATCAAGACCACACGTACTAATGGGTGCGGCAACGTCAGCGCGGATAACGACCATTTCACATCGGCTTTTGCCAATACTTCTGGTGATACGCCGTCAGCGCCACCAATCACTAGGGCGATATCATCGCCTTGCTGCATGGCATCGGCCAATTTATCTGCCAACCCTTCTGTCGAGAGCATTTTTCCTTTGACATCCAATACCCATAATTGCTCACGTCCCGCTGCATTGTGAGCGGCCAATATCGCCTGACCTTCTTGCTCGCGATACTGAGCAAGATTGGCATCCGAAGGGTTTTTGGCACGTTTGGCGGCAGCAAGTTCAACAATTTCTGTACTGAGCATCGGTTGGATACGTTTGAAATATTCATCAAAGCCAGTCTGTACCCAGCTCGGCATCTTGTTACCAACGGTCAAAATTCTTACTTTCATAATACTTACCCTGTCAATACGTGAGAAAATGTAACAAAAAATTTTTAAGGTTAAGTTGCCGTAACAAAGACCTCTTTTACAAAGCTTTTTTTTATGCTTTACTAGCATTCGACAAACAGTTGTTCTTTAGTTCGCAATCATCTTGAGAAGTGATGAGCAATTGTACAATGTCTTTATGCAATACTTTCAGGTTATTTTTTGATCTACCATAAGTTCAATTGAAAGTTTTTTTAACGAAAGGAGTCGTTCATGAATCGTACTATATCTAGTGCACTTACCCTTACTGCTGGTGCTCTGCTGTCTACCTCTGTATTTGCTGCCTCTTTAAACGGCACACAATGGCAAACCATTGATGATAAAACTGGTGAAAAAAAGGCCATCATTCAGCTGAATGAAAGCAACGGTAAAGTCTCAGGAAAAATCATCAAAGTACTCAATAAGGAAGAGGCTAAAGCTGTTTGTACCAAATGTCCTGGCAGCCTTAAAAACAAGCCAATCGAAGGTCTACAGATTTTATCGGGCTTAAAGGCTGACGGTAATAATAAATGGAGCGATGGTAAGTTAGTAGACCCTGAGTCCGGCAAGACGTACTCTGGCAAACTCACGTTAAGTGACAATGGTCAAAGCCTAGATCTACGAGGTTATGTCGGTTCGCCACTCTTTGGTCGTTCGCAAACGTGGCAACGCATCAAATAACGTGTGTAATGCCTGTTGGATAGACTATTGACCAATGCTGTCATTTCAGCAAGCTTGCCATTGAAGCAAGCGTATCATTGAGATATAAATTAACCAGAAAGGATAGCCGATTAGATTGGCTATCCTTTTTTATGTCTGTTTGTTCAACAGACCCTAACCAATTGCTATTACTCTCTAATGACATTATACAAGTGACATTACATAAGTGACATTACATAAGTGAAGCAATGGTTTGCGAGACTTTGTCTTCTGTATTTTGGCTATCAGCATTATTGCTTGGTTTTGGAATAATGGTCAGCTTAGCATCAGATTCAAAGACAATGGCTTCAATATCATCGAAACTGTTCATGCCTTCAGAGCGCATGGCACACTCGATTTCTTGACGAGTCAAGCGCTCAGCATTCATGGCATCTGGCAAAAACTGCCCTTGATAAAAGACAATACGCGGCTCAGATAAAATAAAATTGCTAAATTGCGGTGAGATGGAAGCGTATTTGGTGACCAAAAATTGTAGTAGGTATAGCACCAAGATAGACGCCACGCCTTCGATAAAAGGGATGTCTTTGAGCAAAATAGTGCTAGCACCCAATGAGCCGATCATTACGGTGACGATCCAATCAAAGTTATTGAGCTGTGATGTGGAGCGCTTACCCGAGATTTTGGTGGTCAGCACGACTAAGACGTAAACCATGACGGTCGTTAAGACGATGCGTCCAAGCTTGTCTATACTGTCAAAAAATAGCATGTCCATAATATTGACTCCTATCAATAGCACAAAGTAATTCAATGTTTAAAGGTCAGGGCGCGTTCTCAATCTGAGCAAAAGCGACTAAATGAGTTAGAAATGGCTAAATCTTGCCAAACTGTGTCAAACAGCTGGTCAATATGACGATATTATCTGCGCTATTTTCCTTGTTTGGCTACAATTTATCTCATTTTTATCACCATTTTCAAAATGAGGACACGCCCAAGCTGCTAAATATCACACCAGCTAAAACCAGCGTAACGGAATTCACGCCCTAATGGTGAATAAACTTTGTAGTACGTTGTAGACAGCAGCGCGTGTTCACCCTGTTTTACGTTTGGGGTTAAGGAGATGATTCAGCGCCAAAATACTGATGCGGGCACTGATAAAAGTCAGTACCAATATCATGACTAAGGCAGAAATGAGCGGGAGAGGTTGTTGCATAGCCATCTCAATCAATACTTCACGATTTACTGCATCAAACAAAAAGAACCATATGCCTAAGAAGTAAATAGCAGTGAGTAACCAAACTACTGCGACGCCGCCAAACATTAAGCGATTGATTTCACTTTTACTAAGGGCACGCTGTTGATGCTTAATAAATTTACTGACCGCAATATAAGCACCAATAATGATAGAGAGCACAGTCACCAGTTGCGAATTCAGAGCAAGTTTGGTTTGAATCATCATAAATATTGCGCTGGCAAGAATATAGCCCACCGCAAAAAATCCCACATATTGTGCCAGTTGAAATTGAGCTGATTCATGGTTTTTCGGTAGCACACTGCGGTCTGAATGAGTCTTGGGTTTATTGAGATTGGTTGTCTTGCGTGACATGAGCGACCCTTTATAAAGGTGAAAAATAGGATGTTAAAAACACTTAATGCTGCGCTGTCCAATCAAGCATCGCATCTAACACGGGTCTAGCCGTATAAGCGTTTAATGCTTGCTCACTATTAATGAGTCCAACAACGACATAATCTTGTCCCGACAACCCTTTGACATAGCCTGCCATTGAGGTGACATTATTTAGAGTGCCCGTTTTTATCCATGCGCGCCCTGTGGCGGCTGAATCGGGTAAGCGTGCGCCATGAGCAGCAATGGTACCACTGACTCCAGCGATGCCTAACGAATTGACATAAGCATCGAAGCTTGGATGGCTATAAGCGTAAGTTAATAGCTCGCTTAAGTTGGCAGCCGTTATCGTACAATCACGGCAGAGTCCTGAGCCATTGGTTAGATACGGTGCTGGGGTGTTCAGATGGCTCTGCCACCACTGATTTATCGTTTGTAAGGCCGCAGGATAGTCCGTAACAGCAGGTTTGCCAAACTGATATAAGCTGGTTGTCTGCTTATTTATGGGTTTATTATTTGTGGCTTTATTATTTGCAGCATTGACATTGCTTGGTGTATCGCTATTTGTACTAGTTATATCGTCTTCTGCGTTGCTTTTAATATCAATGGCTTCAACGTCAATTGCTTCAGCGCTATTTGCTTCAATGCTATTTGCTTTGGTTTTATTTTTCACCATAGTGGATTGGCTATAAGCGCCAATCGATAGCGCCACTTGCTCAGTCATGACATTGTTTGAGAAGTGATTGATATCATAAATCTGCTTAGTCAAATTCAAGGACGGATAGCTGGCAATGGGCAGCGGGGACATAGACAGTCCTGACAAACCATGCGTGGGTTTAGTACTTTTTGCTGTAGTGTAAGGCGTTTCTTGGGTGATGACATCGCCACTTAAGGTATTGCCTAGCTCTTGCCATTTTGCGGCGACAACACGTGCCGCAAAATCTTTGGCATCAGGATAAGCGACATAAAAAGCGTGCTCTTGGCAGCTATTGGGCAAACCAGTATTTAACACAAGCTTTTTCGTTTGCCACTGCGGTGCGAGACTATAACGCGCTTGTCCACAAGCAGCTGAGCGCGTATCTATTATGCTGGGCAAATCATAATTTGCTAATTGCGGTGTATAAGTCAGGCTTGCTTGGTCATCGTTTAACGGATAGCTTTTGATGCCAATGGTACTGAAATTTACCAAAAAACCATCGGGACTGGCGTTGTAAGGACGCAGAGGTGAGTTATCAAAGGCGGCAGGATCTTTAGTGACATTTTTGAAGACGGCACTGTCGACAATAATATCACCCTCGATATGATGAATACCCGACGATTTTACTTTATAGAGAAGCTGTTTTAAACGCTCGTGGGTCATTTTTGGGTCACCACTGCCTTGAATAATCAGATCACCATGTAAGCGGTCACCGATGACGAGGCCTGTATGATAGACACGGGTATGCCAGACAAAATCAGCGCCTAGGGTGTCTAAAGCAATAAAGCTGGGAACGAGCTTCATGGTGCTGGCAGGCGTGCGAGCGATATCGGATTGGTGATTCAGTATTGGTGAAAATGAAATCTTTATGGATGCAGCATCAGTATTAACATTACTGGTTTTATCGCTATTTTCTGTAATATTGGCATTACTACCATCGTTGTTAATGATGGTTGTTTTTGCCTTATCGCCCAATATCGTTGGGATACTTTCTAAGCTTTGATAAGTGTAAGGATCATCGGTGTAAGCATGCAATTTTTGCTCATGTCTTTCAATGGTTCGCCGCTCAATGGTAACCAATGTACTCTGTTGGAGCAGGTGGCTTTTCTCATTGAGTTTGTCATTATTATTTTGCGTTGCTGTCTGAGCGTTACCCTTTATATCAGCATTTACGTTAGCGGTTTGTTTTGGTTGAGAAACCCTTTTAGAGGAGCTGTCCGAGCTGCTATCGATTACCTGAATCGGAGCGGGCAGGTGACTGGCGTTTTTATCACCAACTGGTGTGATGATGATACTAATATCAGCTTCTGTTAAGTCAGCTCGTGATAATGCCGCTTGAATAGCTTTGGGCAATGCTGCTTGCGCATACAGCGGTGCTGCCACTAATGTCAGCGCAACCAACCATTTATGAGTCTGATTAAACGATCGCAAATGACTAAAAATAGGCGATAATTTGGCGGTAAGCACGGAGGAATGATAGAGTCTAGAAGTAGGTCGCATGAGCATCTTTTATTCGGTAGCAAAAGCCGCCTATACTAACATGAGTTACTGTTTTCGCGTAGATGGCAGGCGTAGATGAAAACCTGTTTTTATCTGAATTTTCAAAATACGAACGCACGCTAGCGTACATGTAAAAATGCCATGGCGGTCATGATCGCATCGTTATAAGCATCGTGAGCGCCCAGATCAGGGATATTATAGTGCGCTAAGATATTGCGCAGCTGTTGTGATTGGTTGGGGACACCCTGAGTGCGATCACCCATGCGCCGACTGTACAAATGGCGCAAATCGATGACTTCGTTGGGTAGTGCCGTGCCCATATAGCGTTTGACTAAAGGGTTTAAAAACGCTGTGTCTAAACTCGTACAAAATCCCACAATCGGTCGATTGCCTATAAATGGCAGCAATCGCGCCAGCATCTCATCGTAGCTCATGCCATGCTCAACGTCGGCAGTACGTAGACCGTGAATCACAATGGTGTCACGGTCTGGCATCACTGGAGGCTTGCATATGATATGCATGCCATTACCGGTGTCAATCGTATTGCCATTGATATGAATCGCGGCGACAGACAATAAATGGTGCTTTTTTGGATTGAGTCCTGTCATTTCGCAGTCAATCGCTACCCACTGCTTAGCCAAAGGTCTGGTAAACATCGATGCCAATTCTGGACGCTGTAGCTGTTTTTTTTGCCAAGCGCAGGATAACTGTGTTAGCCAACTCATATTTGTCGCTCATCCATTGATGCGAGTTCTATACTTATACGATTTTCATGCTTATACGATTGTCATGCTTATACGATTGTCATGCTTATGCAATTTCTAATTGATAATGCTGACATAGCTGGTTTTTAAAGCTTTTGACGACAGCCAAACACTCTTTTAATAAGTCACGCTCAAGCGCGGTCAAGGTCATTGGTTTTACTTGCCGTGCATGCTTATCTTCAGTGGAAAGCGCAACGGATAGTCGCTGTGCCATAAAAAATTCCAAGGCTTCTAGTAAAGTATCCGCTCGCTCTTGGGTCAAGGCGCGCGTTTGTACCAAAGCTTTCAGACGGTTTTTACTACTGGGCAGCTCTAAGATATCGTTTTCTAATGCCAAGGTACGAATGCCATGAACCAGTGGAAAGATACCGGCTTTTTTTAGATCAATGTCTTCGGACACGGATTTGCCACCGAGCAAAGGCACGAACTTTTGCCACCACTGATTGACATCACCGAATTGTAGCGCGGCTCGTGCGAACTGACGTACAAACATAGGGTCTGACTGCCTGTGGGCGACCTTTAAATGTTGACGCACCTGAGTCAATAATGACTCATCTCCGCAGACGTATTCGCCATCCAGTATGGCGGACAAATAAATACCATGCATAGGATCAGTGTTTTTAAACCATAAACCAATCTGGGCATTAAACTGTTTTAGCGGCTGTCGCCACATCGGGTTGGTCATCATGATATTGCCATCGCACAGCGGATAACCGAGGTCTGCTAAATGGTGATTAAAAGTATCCGCAAATTGCGCCAGATCAGGATGAGTATAGCCGTCACGTAAGATGAGCGCATTGTCTTGGTCGGTACGCATGATTTGCTCACCGCGACCTTCTGACCCCATCACGATTAAGCAGGTATTTTTCATGACTTCAGCAGGCACGATGAGTTGCCAAAGCTTGGTAAATACTTGTGCATTCAAGGTCTGTACCATACGGCTGATATTACCGATTTTGACGCCGTTTTGATGTTGTGCGCGAATGTAACGACCGATAAGCTCGACGGCGGTATCTAAGCTCGTTAAGTCTTTTGCTTGCTCGATTTGGATACTAATGAGCTGTGAATGATGACCAATATGCGCAAGCATATCGCTTTGTCCGAGTATACCGACGACATCCCCATTTCGATCAATCACTGGTAGCCGATGGATGCGATAGCGGGTCATGGTCAATAGGGCATCACCAATCTCATCACTGGCTTTGATGGTACGCAGGTTAAAGTTAGCATAGCGCTGGCATGTAGTCGTGGCAGGGTTTTGCTGGTTGCTCACGGCGCGGCAAATATCGGTGTCGGTTAAAATACCTAACAGATTACCTGTACCATGTCGCGTTTCTTTCCTATGCTCTAGATGGTTCAATGGACGTACTAGTACATGTTTTAGCCCCGCTTTCGTCATGATAGAAGCGGCTTCGTATAAGCTGTTATTGGCATCGACGATATGGACTGGCAATAGATTGACGTCAATGACAGGCTGCAACATGATCTGTTGCACTTCTTGTTGGTCATTGTAGCTGGCAGGGTCTATGGTTTTATTGTGACGGCGTTGCTGTAACGCTTTTAGCCGTTCAGGCAGCTTATCTGATAGCATTTGACGGACTAGGTGGTTTTGGGCGCTGATTTTATCGACGGCGCTACCAGCGACTTGGAGCAACAATGTATCCTCGACTGCTCGAAACTGATAGGTCTGTGATGCTCCAGTATTAGGGCTGTTCTCAGTCAATGGTTCAGGCAGACGACGGCTATCGAACCAGTCGTTATTATTGAGCTGGTCGGAATGATCACTACCCAAATAAGAGGCCACAAACTCACCGTCAAGCAATTGCTCAATCTGTCCTTTGATGACGACATACAGATACTGCAATTCTTCGGCAGTTAGATGCTCATTTTTGGCAAGATAGCGAATTTGAGTGTTTTTTCTAATGCTTTGGCGTTCAGCCAGACTCAGTACATCAAAGGGCGGCTGGGTAAAATCAAGATGGGGCATGGCATCATCCTTGATGGCATATTTGATAAAAGCCACTTTACTATAGCATTATTAAAGTAAAAAACCTCTAATAACCACAGTTAAATTGTGGTTATTAGAGGTTAATGTCTCGCTTAATACTTTTAAATATACTGCCTACGCACCCAGTAGTTTACGAATACGGCTGATCGCTTCACGGCTCTCATCGACACTAGCGACAAGCGCAATGCGCACATAACCTTGCCCAGGATTTTTGCCATTGACTTCACGTGACAGGTAACGCCCAGCCAGTGCATGGATATTGGCCTGCTCGTATAAGGCTTTGACAAATAATTCATCACCATCGAATTGTTTAGGCGCTTTGATCCAAAAGTAAAATCCAGCTTCTGGCATCCGCAACTCTAGTAGCTCACCAAGCTCAGACATCCATAAGGCAAACTTTTCTTGATACAGCGCACGATTGTGCTCAACATGCTTTTCATCCTGCCAAGCCGCGATAGAGGCAAGCTGATGGGGTATTGGCATTGCGCAGCCTTGATAAGTACGATATTGCAAATAAGCCTGCAAGATTTTGGCATCGCCTGCCACAAATCCAGAGCGTAAACCCGGTAAGTTTGAACGCTTGGATAACGAGTGGAATACCACGCAGTTTTTAAAGTCATGGCGTCCAAAAGCAGCGCAGGCTTGCAATAGACCAATCGGCACCGTATCAAAATATAGCTCGCTATAGCATTCGTCACTAGCAATAATAAAGTCGTATTGATCTGATAGGCGAATGAGATATTCCCAATCATCCATTGTCATGACCGAACCTGTTGGATTATTCGGACTACAAACGAATAGTAACTGCGTGCGCATCCATACTTCTTTTGGTACCGCGCGATAGTCGCCTTTAAAATCATCGTCTAGTGTACAAGGCACAAAGTAGGGCGTTGCTTGTGCCAGTATCGCCGCACCTTCGTATATTTGATAAAACGGATTGGGCATGACCACGGTAGGAGATAGACTGCTCTCCGGATTCGCTACATCATGATCAACAACCGCTTGTACAAAACTAAAAATCGCCTCGCGCGTGCCCATGACTGGCAATACTTCCGTGTTGGCATCGACATGATTTAAGAAAAATCGCTTTTCTAGCCAATGGGCGATGGTTTGACGTAGCTCAAAAGTACCATTAGTGGTGGGATAACGGCTTATTTTGTCCAAGTTTTCACGTAATACGTCCAGTACAAATTCAGGTGGTTCATGTTTTGGTTCACCAATGCCGAGCTTGATTGCACTGTGGTTATGGGCTGGCGTGCTATCAGCAAGTAACGTTGCCATTTTAGCGAAAGGGTAAGGATGCAGAGAGGTTAAGTTGTGATTCATAAGTAGGGTAACTATAATAGACAATTAATAATAAAGTTATAAAGAAAATTTACATTCAAGCAGTGTAGCACTTCTCTTATTTTTTGTCTTTTGCTTATCTTGGCTAATTTATCTCCTCTCGAATAGAGGCTCACAGCAAAATTGTGACGTGATAAGTAAATCTAAGGCATTGGCATAAGTTTGGTACTTTATAACTGATAATAATATAAAAGTGACTGTCAGCGGTAACGACAGATTATGGTAAGGATAATTTGACATGGCTAGTGTCTCAAAAACTGATGATCTCAATGCCAAAAATATCCAGAATAAAAATTTGGGTAACAGTACGCCGCGCGCAGAGTTATACAAACAATTGAAACAGCGTGAGAATCATTGGTGGCAGGCGCGCCATCATTTGATTCGCCTGCAAGAGCGGCAGATGTTTTGGTTCGGTGACAACAGCTTTATGATGTGGCTACTGTGGCAGTTGGTCAGCTATGTGGTCGTGGCTACGGTACTTATGTTACTTAGTAGGCTATTTAGCATATCGCTACCTTTGTGGCAGTATGTCGCTTTATTTGTGCTACAAACGCTGATTTTCATCATTATGCTGGCTTTCAAAGGTCGATTGGCCAACAACTTGCAACGCCGAATTAATGAACAGGAAGTACTGCGGGAAGAGGCGCTAAACGAGATGATTATCTTGGCAGATGACAGTCTCTATCTCGATGTTCATGCCAAAGCGCCTATTTCCTTGCAAGCGCTTTATGAGCATTATGATGCCAAGTTCCATCTTTCAAGCTTGCAGTGCTTGCTAAAAAAAGAGGTCGATGCTGGACGATTACTGTTAGGTGAACAACAGGTAGAGGCAAATATCCTGCCACCAGATTTGGCTGATGACGAGCTCAACGCTCATGCCAGCGAGATGATCTATAGAAGTATCCTATAAACTCTGATAACTTTTTATTATGAAAGTGAGATCTTTACTGTATAAAAAATAGATTGATGCTAAATGGCATGACTTGCTTATCTAGCACCAATCTACTTTTTACGTTAAAGCGCCAATCCCAATCCACGATATTCGTTACTCGTTAAACTTCTTAATAGACCACACTGCTTAAGTTGCAGCACTATTGCTATGTAAGCTCAGACTCGTTGTCAATGCCGTTTTTAACGTTTCTAACTTGGCGGCAGACAAAGGCTCGTCATTTTGATCGCTAATATAAAACATATCCTCTGCACGCTCGCCCAGTGTGGTAATGCGAGCCGCATGTACCTCAATTTTCTCCTGCAAGAATACTTGTCCCACCCGTGCCAGTAGCCCTGGCTGATCGAGGGTTTCTAAGCTCATAATGTGCTGACCTGATGCTTCATTAAACTCAAAATTAATCACCGTTGTCACCTTGAAATGTCTGAGCTGACGCGGCATTCGTTTATTCGTAAGTTTCAGTACGGTGGGGTCTTTAAAGGCATTGATTAAGCGCTGCTTAAGCTCTTGCTGACTGTCTTCATCGACCAATAATGTGCCACTAGGATCTAGCAGTACATAAGAATCCAACGCAAAATCACGAGTGGCAGTGATGATGCGTGCGTCTAAAACATCTAGATTCATTTGATCAAATACTGCCATAGTGACGGCAAATAAGTTTGTCTGATCTTGGGTATAAACGAAGACCTGTATAGCATCCAGTGCCAGCTCACGATGCTCTCGCAGTACCACCAGCGGCGGACTATCAGCATTAGAAGCAAGCCCAATCGGTGGATGGTTCAAAATGGCTTCGGTATGCCATAAAATATCCTCTGCAATCTCACGCAAAAAATACTCATCACCCAAATCATCCCATAGACGCAATACTTCATCGCGATTCATATGCTGATTATTGACATTGTCTAGCATCGCTAGCGCTAGCGCACGTGTTGCACTGATCATATCTTGGCGATTGGTAGGCGCATCGATATCAGCGCGCAAAATGCGCCGCGTCTGAGAGTATAACTGTTTCATAAGCGTCGCCCGCCAGCTATTCCAAAGCTGTGGGTTGGTTGCGTTCATATCAGCAACCGTCAGTACATACAGGTGATTCAGATGAGTCACGTTACCAATAAGATCTGCGAAAAGTGTCACCACTTCTGGATCTGAAATGTCTTTTTTCTGCGCGGTAATCGACATCAAGAGGTGATAGCGGGTCAGCCAGCCGACCAAGTTAGCATCCGCCAAGCTCATGCCGTGCGATAGGCAAAACTCAGTCGATTCAGTCTGACCAAGCTCACTATGATCGCCGCCGCGCCCTTTCGCAATATCATGGAACATCGCTGCCAGCACTAAAATTTCTTTGCGTTCGATGCGCTGAAAGATAGCGCTAACCAGCGGAAACTCTTCAGAAAACATGGGATCAGTAAAGCGGTGCAAAATTCGAATCAAAAATAAAGTATGCGCGTCCACCGTATAGCGATGGAACAAATCATATTGCATCAGACCAGTGACTTGAGCAAAAGAAGGAATATAATTGCCTAATACGCCATAGCGATTCATGGTACGCAAACGATGAAACAGATAGTTTTGCTCTTTTAAATTAGATAAAAACAAAGCTTTGTGAGCAGGATTGTCTCTATATACTTGATCGATGCCTCTTGCCGCGATTTTCAGCGCGCGTAGTGTATGGGTGCGTACCTTGTCGATGCCGTGCTGACCCATTAATAAGAACATCTCTAAAATAGAATCAGGATGCTGAGCGAAAACCCGATGGTGTGCTATAGCAATATGATCACCGACACGGTTAAATCTCGCATTAATCGGCTGCTTTTTTGGGCGCTCATCATCAGGTAGATTGGGCTCTATGATTGTCTCATAATAGTGGTTGGTCAGCATTTCAGACAGCGTTGATATCTGCATGGCGCAGCGATAGTAATCACGCATGAAACGTTCAACGGCAGCATTTGGCTGATCATCTGGTTGGCTCTCATACCCCATCAACTGAGCAATCTCACGCTGATAGTCAAACAATAGCCTGTTTTCGTTACGGCCGGTCAATACATGTAGGTAATGACGTATCTGCCATAAATAGCCTTCTGCAAAATTTAGCTCATCAAACTCTTTTTCAGTCAAAAAGTTTTGTTGTACCAAGTCATAGAGCTTACCCACTCGAAAGTAGCGTTTGGTGACCCAGCCGATGATATGAATGTCACGTAGACCACCAGGTGCCGTTTTGATATTTGGCTCAAGGTTATACTCTGTGGCATTGTGCTGTAGGTAACGAGTTTTGGACTCTTCCATTTTTACATCAAAAAAGGCGCGAGGAGACCACTGCTTATTAACTATTTGAATGGGCATATCTCGCAGTGTTTCATTGCCGATTAACAATCGAGCTTCTAGCTGAGCACTGGCTATCGTATGGTCAAGCGCCGCTTCTAACGCATCATTGATGCTGCGTACAGATAGGGCAGGCTCCAGCCCTATATCCCATAGTAAGGCGACCAATTTATCTATCTTGCTACTGGCATCAGCACCTATCTCATCTGGAGATAACAGCAGAATATCAATATCTGAATATAGCGACAGCTCACCACGTCCATACCCACCGGTCGCGAACAATGCCAAATCAGTTTTATCCAGCTCAAACCACTTAAACAAAGCGATCAGCAGGCTATCGATAGCGCATGCACGTACTTCAACCAGTTGACGAATATTGGTACCGCGCTCTAGTAACCGGCTGATATCCTCATTGATTTGTGCCAGCCATCCAGGAATTCCAAGCAAAGATTTTTCTGTAGCATTTCCAGCTGGCAACAGCGATTTATCTGTCGCTGTATCATTTGATAGTAGCGGTAGGGGCGTCAGATCAATAGAGGCGACATCACAATTAAACATGAGTGTTATCCAATTAAGAGTTTAAAAATAAAACGTTTGAGCTAAAAGCTTCAGATAACCAGCGTTCTGATAGCTGATGAAAATCACAAATAGAACGTACTAATATAAATGTACCAATATAAATTATTAAGTCATCAGAGTATAAAGATAAAAAGCTAGTAAGCACAATACTCAATATGACCTAATTGTTGGCCAAAAAAAAGACCGCCTAGGCGATCTTTTTTGATACTACTGAGTTAAAAAGCTTAAGTCTTCTTCGGGACGAGTGGTAAACACTTCACAGCCGTTATCGGTCACGACCATCGTATGCTCCCATTGTGCTGATAGCTTACGGTCTTTGGTGATTGCCGTCCATTCATCAGGCAAAATCTTAGTCTGCCACGTGCCCTGATTAATCATCGGCTCAATGGTAAAAGTCATACCAGTCTTTAATTCAAAACCAGTACCTTTTTTACCGTAGTGCATTACCTGTGGTTCATGGTGGAACTCATTACTGATACCATGACCACAGAACTCGCGCACGATACTAAAGCGCTCAGGCTCGACCACTGCTTGAATCGCAGCACCAACATCGCCTAAACGCACACCGTTTTTGACAACACTCATGCCAGCATATAGGGCATCTTGTGCTACTTTGCAGATACGCTGCGCCATGATAGAACCATTGCCAATGATCCACATTTTTGAGGTATCGCCATAGTAGCCATCTTTGATGACCGTCACATCAATATTGATGATGTCGCCATCTTTTAACAGCTTGTTTTCAGTTGGGATACCGTGACAGACCACATGGTTAATTGACGTACAAATGGATTTTGGAAAGCCATTATAGTTAAGCGGCGCGGGAATGGCCTGCTGTACATTAACGATATAGTCATGAGCGATTTGGTTAAGTGCTTCGGTACTGATGCCCACTTTGACATGCTCATCAAGCATCACAAGGACATCACTAGCGAGTTTACCTGCCACACGCATTTTTTCTATGGCTTCTGGGGACTGGATAAGAGATTTTTTAATCATCATCATCTATCTTATAATTATGGGTTTAATGTGAGTAGATTATACCATAAATGGGTTGATGACAGTTTTACGTTAAGTGATAGCTAACCTATCATTGTGATTGATAATAATTGCTTTACAGCCAAATCAGGGCGGTTATGACTGTTCAGTCACGGTAATATATTCATATTTTGACAAATTAGTTGAATGTTACAGAATATATAAGTAATGTAATTCTGTCTGCTAAAGGGATTAGCAGCAATCTTTACTCCTTTTGGGAGGTAAAGATAACCAAAATTATTGATGACAAGGATGTTGTTATGACTCTAAAGACCTCTTTTGCTGCAGCTGTCACGCCCAGCGCATTTTTACCTTCACTCGGTGCTATCGCTGCCGGCATCCTCCTGATGACCTTGCAAACCACATCTGCTCAAGCAGCTGGACAGTATTATAACTGTGCTAATGCCAACGGTTGCAAGCTGGTTGATAGTAAATACTTCACCTCGAGTTACACTAAAACTCAGTATCCGGTCGTCATGGCTCATGGACTTGGTGGCTTCACTACGATGTTTGGGCTCGTTGATTACTTTAATGGAATACCTGGAGAGTTGATGAAAGGTGGCTCAGAGGTATATACCACCAAAACATCAGCCGTCAATAACAGTGAGATTCGTGGAGAGCAGCTGCTACAACAGGTCAAGACCATCACTGCCATTTCAGGCAAATCTAAAGTCAATCTATTTGGGCACAGTCAAGGCGGTATAGACATCCGTTATGTCGCTGGTGTTGCGCCAAAATATGTGGCGTCAGTGACAGCAGTATCAAGTCCAGAGCAAGGGTCAAAAACGGCAGATTTTGTCAAAAATACGCTTGAGCCAAATAACAATACTGGAAGCCCGTCAAACATCACTACAGAGTTAGTATCAGGGCTGTTTAATTTGATTGGTGGCTTTACAGATATCGGCTCTGGTATCAGCTTCTCAGAGATTCAAGAACAAGATGGCTGGCAAACATTGATGGCGCTATCGACCGATGGTGCTGCCCAATTTAACGCTAAATTCCCTGCTGCCATGCCAACCAGTTATTGTGGTCAGCCGACCAGCACTGCTGCCAATGGCATCAAATACTATTCATTTAGTGGTGTTGGACAAATAACGAGCGTACTTGATCCTAGTGATTATATATTGGCAGTAACGGGTGTACCGTTTGCAGGCGAGTCTAATGATGGTTTGGTATCTGCCTGCTCAAGCCGTCTTGGTTATGTGATTCGTGATAATTATAGAATGAATCACTTAGATTCAGCCGATCAAGTGCTAAGTTTGACAGCATGGGGAGAGTCTGAGCCAAAATCTATTTATCGTACTCAGGTTAATCGTCTTAAAAATGCCAACCTTTAAGCTGACTTATAAGATAAGAACTCTCATTTATGTCGAATAATCGCCGTCCAGCCTATTTATCAATCGTTATAATTGCCGTGGTCACCATAGTCGTGACGGCGGCGGTTATTATGTGGTTCAAACCTGATCATACGAGTACGGCTCTAGCGCAACCAGCATCCAATGCTCTGGGCGAGGAGGCTGAGGGTACTCTATCAACTGCGCTGGCGGCGGGTCAAATGCTACCAACGACTGCGACCCAAAATCAGTCTTTATTTGTCACAGGATTGGAACGTTTGCCGCGTTCCTTAAAGGGTACTCAAATTGATGGCGAAATCATCATTGATGAAAACAAACAGTTGGTCGTCACTCAAGGGTTACGGCGCTTATTTGATTATTTTTTATCCGCACTAGGAGAGGAGGACGAAGCCGTTATATTTGCGCGTGTTGAGAGTTACATTCGTCATCACACCCCAGAGCCTGCGGCCAGTCAAGCGGTCGCTATATTTGGCAAGTATGTTGCGTATCTCAAAGCACTTCCAGAGATAGAAAAGCGTTATGGCAATCTACAACTACAAGCGACAAAAAGTGGTGAACTGGATTTAAACGCTGTGGCACAGCAACAACAAGATGTGACCAAGCTACGTCAGCAATATTTTGCAAAGGACACCATTAGTGCGTTTTTTGGTACAGAGGATGACTATGATGACTATAGTGTAGAGATGGTCAGAATCAACCAAAACAAGCAAACCTCTGAGGCACAAAAAGAAGCCGCCAGACAAGACTATATCAGCCGCTTGCCAGATAGTGTCACCAAAGCCAATATCGTGCAGCAAGCCAACCTTGGTGAGCTTATGGCTCGTACTGAACAAATGAAAGCTCGTGGCGCGACGCCTGAAGCACTATACAATATGCGCCGAGAGCTAGTAGGTGCGCCAGCAGCAAAGAGACTGGCGCAAGTAGACCAAGAGGATGCCAGTTTTGACCAGCGCTTTACTCAATATCAAACACAAAAACAGCGCTTGTTAAGCCAAAGTGCAGATCAAGCTCAAGCGCAAATTCAGGTAAACCAACTTGAGCAGCAGCTATTTGACGATGCTGAGCGTAAACGCTTGTCAGGTTATGCGGCTCTACAAGAGACGAAGACTCAATAAGCGTATTTCATTAACATTAATTAACTTACAGTGATGTAAGAGACAAGTATGCTAAAAGTGCAAATAAGTTATGGTCATTGGGAGAAGGACAGCCCACTATTTATAGCTTTAGTACAATGATATTTGTACTTCATTTGAACCAAAAGTGTTTTAAAACTATTCTAGGAGCTTATATGAAAAACATGACCAAAGCATTGATGACAGGTATTTTAATGGTGACAGTATTGGTAGGTTGCCAATCTATGTCAAGTATGACGGCACCTGCTACTGATCAGCCAAATATAACTGGTACAGACGTTATCTAAAGTGGTGGCTGATAATTTTACTGAAACCCAGATTGACTATTTAAGGTATCAGTAAGCGGCACTAGCAGTCATATGCAGTGCCATATTATAGTTATACGACATCAAAAAACCTCACTATTTAGTGGGGTTTTTTGATGTCAGCGCTCACCTGACACCATAGTCAGAGCACTTTTAAACCGCTACGGTGTTACCCGTCCTAGATGTACTCAGTGTACTATCTGCGGTCGGTCGCCTTGTAGTGATTCTAAAATTCCTTGACTATAGGATGTATCATCATTTTAAGAACACTAAATATATCAATGTGCTAATTGAGGACACGCCCTAGCTGCTTTAGACAAGACATCAGTAAGGTGTTAGCATCGTTAGTGAATAAGGTCAATAGCAAACATCCGGTCAACTTCGCATTGCAACAAAACCTCCTTCAAGTAACCACTCAATTCATAATGACAGCTCATTGTGAGTCATACAAAATATCGTCATTGTTTAAAACAATGAATAAGACAATAAACGAATCATAATAAAACCAAAATTTTCACTAGGTCTGTAAAGGGTGCATTCACTGCAAGATTTATAGGTAGTGAAAATTTCAGGTTCAATAAGACGAGGAACTTATATGAAAAGCATGACTAAAGTAATGATGGTAGCTACCTTGGCCGTTGGTACGCTTGCCGCGGGTTGCCAGACTACCGCAAATCTACCTGCTCCAGTTAGTCAGCCAATCACTTCAGATATTTTACAAGCTCATCACTGGCAGCTTGTTGATGCCAAACGCAGCAATGGTGATAAGGTAACTCAGCTATTTTTTGATCCGGCAAAACCTTTAACTTTGAATTTCATGAATGATAACGGTAGAGATTACGTGGCATTTATGAACACCTGCAACAACATGAGTGCTGGATATAGCGTTGTCAATGGCAATGTAGAGATCAAAAACGGCATCAGTACTATGATGGCGTGTCCTGAGCCACAAGCAAGTTTTGATACGGCAACCATGGCAACTGTACAAGGTAAATATAGTATCAATAACAATGCGAATAATGTGCCTATCTTGACTATCCGCAATGACGATCAAGTTGCGTATTTCAAAGCTATTTCTAAATAATTTGATGATTGAGTAAAAAATTAGATATTTCGGCTGAATTTAATAATGCCTCACTAATCAGTGGGGCATTTTTTTATCCAAAATTTAGTCCGGTTTAGGATACACTAGAGTAATGTTTCTGTGATAATTTTATCATCAGGTTCTATTGGATATCACTTTATGCTTAAACCAGTTATGTCAAAACTAGCCATGAATAGGCTCACAGCAACAGGCGCTATGACGATAGCGATAGCTACGGTGCTCACTGGCTGTCAGACGCTGCCTAGCAAATCAGCCAATACGTCTACCAGTACCGTCGAGAGTAATCCACTAACTGCGCGTATGCCTGCGATCGATCGTCAAGGGCGCATAGCCTACGTGGATGAGCAGGGCACAGGTGTCGCAAAAATATCGACACTGTATAGCATCCGTCCTGATGGTAGCGATCGTCAATTGATTGATCAGTTGAAGGGTTATATCTATGCGCCTGCATGGTCTGCGGATGGTCAATGGCTTGCTTATAGTAAACAAGCACCACGTCAAAACCCAAAAATTTATATCTATGACCGAAAAAGTAAAACCCAAAGTCTAATCGTTAATGCTGAAGGCAGTAACATGTCAGCGTCATTCTCACCTGATGGTCAAAAACTCCTCTATAGCTCAACCGTCGGCGGCAACGCAGATATTTATGAGATGCGTCTCAGTGATGGCAATACCAAACAGTTGACTACACTATTAAGTACTGAGGTACAGCCAAGCTATGCGTCTGATGGCAAAAGCTTTGTCTATACCAGTGATAAAGTCCGTGCTGGACGCCCAAGCATCTACCGCTATGACTTTGCCACTGGCAATGCAATACCTATGCCGACTAGTGGCTATGTAGCCAGTCCTCAGCTTAGTGCAGATGGTCAGCAGTTAGCGTATCTCAACGGTCGCAAGGCTGCAGTTATGACATTGGCTACCCGTCAAACCATCGATCTCGCAGAAACAGGACTCGATGAGCCTGCACGATTATCACCGTCTGGACAATATGCAGTTTATCCAATGCGTAGCTCGCAAGTGAGCAGCCAAGGTACTAGAAATATAGGCAGCCTCGTCATCCGCTCGTTATCTGGCAACACAAGCTACAGTATTAATAGTGACGCTGGCGGGATGGTGCGTTCACCGATTTGGGGACGCTAATGGCGAAATCTATGTATTATAGAGTGAGATGTCTATATAATTAATAAAGAAACATAAGTTGATTCTATAGCTTAAGTTTTCATGAACATCATATAAATTTTATAAATGGCTCATCAAGATTCTGCGTATCAAAATGCTATATAAACATGCTTTATATAGAGATACTAGATTGGGTGAGCAAAAGGAGAAAGTACGTAATGCAAGAGTCGTTTTTGATATTCATTACCAAAATCAGCTTGTACCCGACGATAGTCTTTACAGGATTGGTGATGTTTGTGACCTTGTATTGGATGGTTTCTCTACTTGGTATGGCAGATATGGATACAGTAGATATTGGCGATGCAAGTGGCGAGGGTAGTAATGTGACCTCATCAGGATTTGTGTCGGGGCTGCTGCTTAAGTTCGGTCTGTATGGCGTGCCGCTTATCGTTATTCTTAGCTTAATCAGTTTAATTGGTTGGTTATTAAGTTACTTCTATACCAGTTTTTTACATCAAAATTTTGACTCAGGCATCTTATATTATCTATTCGGCACCGGAGCGCTAATCTTTGTATTGGTCATCTCCATGTGGCTGACAGGCATCATTATTTCTCCCATCCGCAACAGAATAGCCAAAATACCTAGACGTAATGCTGCTAGCAATATCGGCAAAATCGCGGTTGTGCGTACCCTTAGTGTCACGGACAAACATGGCGAAGTGGAATTGAATGATGGTGGTGCAGGATTGATACTCAAAATTCGCTCAGACATCAATGATGGCTCGCTGAAACAAGGTGATCGAGTGATGTTGGTGGAGTATTTAGAGGCAGCCAATACCTATCGCGTAGCCTCTGTAAAAGACAAGTAACTCTCATCAATGATTTGACCATTATGGCTCTTTATCATTATTTTCAGCACGTCACTATCGCTATTAGCACAGAATAAGTTCACAGAATGAACAAGGATTTAGCCAGAGGTTTTGGAAGAATCTCTGGTTTAGGAATAATATTTTTAGCAATGATTTAAACGGTTTTAAATTTGGTTATAGTTGATTCAAGATAATTCGGATATAAGAATCGTGCGTGATAGGGCTATAAAGCACACGTGCTATAAAAGGTGCTACAAACAGTAAATTTAACAGGCCTGATAGCGTATCTGATTTATATAGAATTGATTATGGAATGTTTTAATTAAAGGAATGGATATGGACACACTCATTATCGTCGGCGTGGTTGTAGTGCTGGCGTTTGTTTTTATGATGGTCGCACTACTGATGCTCAAGGCCTTTTACTTTAAGGTTGAGCAGGGCAAAGCACTCATTATTAACGGTGTGAGTAAAATTGCCGTACGTTTTGATGGTGGTTTTGTTTGGCCGGTCATCAACAAAAAAGAGTTGATGAGAATCTCGCTTATCACCTTAGAAGTGGACAGACGCGGTAAAGAAGGTTTGATTTGCGCAGACAACATGCGTGCTGATATCACCGTGGCATTTTATTTACGCGTCAATGAAACCGAAGAGGATGTATTAAAAGTTGCCAAATCGGTTGGGGTAGAGCGTGCATCAGATAAAGTCGCTGTCAACGAGCTGTTTAATGCTAAGTTCTCTGAAGCGCTAAAAACGGTTGGTAAGCAGATTGATTTCGTCAAACTGTTTGAAAACCGCAGCGAATTTCGTGACAGTATCGTTCAAGAAATTGGTAACGATCTGAATGGCTATGTCTTAGAAGATGTGGCGATTGATTACTTAGAGCAAACGCCAAAAGCGTCATTAGATTCAAGTAATATTTTAGATGCTGAAGGTATCAAAAAAATTACTCAGCTAACGGCTTTCCAAAACGTCATCACCAACGAGCTTGAGCGTGATGAAGAGTTGGCCGTTAAGAAAAAGAATGTCGAAACCAGAGAGGCGATGCTAGAGCTAGAGCGTCAGCAAGCCGATGCCGAAGCCAAACAGCAACGTGAAATCTCGTCAGTGATTGCGCGTGAAACGGCTGAAACTCGCAAGATTGAAGAAGAAGAGCGTAAAAAGTCTGAAACGGCCGTTATCTCGGTTGAGCAGGATTTGGCCATTCAGCGTGAGAATCAGCAGCGTGAAATCGAAGTAGCAGGTCAAAATCGTTTGCGTGCAGTCGTCATCGAAGAAGAAAAAGTGACGCGTGCCCGTGATTTAGAAATTGTCTCTCGTGAGCGTGAAGTTGACTTGCAACGTATCGAAGCGGAACGTGCGATTGAGCTTGAGAAAAAAGAAATCGCCAACGTCATTCGTGAACGTATCGCAGTGGACAAAACGGTCGCGCAAGAAGAAGAGCGTATCAAAGAAGTTCGCGAAATTAGCGAAGCGGAACGTTCTAAGCAAACACGTGTCCTAGCAGCAGAAGCCGATGCGGAAGAAATCAAAGTACGTCAGGTGAAAAAAGCCGAAGCAGAAGAGCTGTCTGCCAAGCATAAAGCCGTCGAAATCACCACACTTGCTGCCGCGAATCTTGAAGCATCTGCCAAAGATTCAGAAGCCAAAATTAAGATGGCCGAAGGTACCAAAGCAGAAGAGTCAGCACATGGCTTCGCTGAAGCGGCTATCCAAGAAGTCAAAGCCGCTTCTTTGGAAAAAGAAGGTATTGCGAAAGCCAATATTATTAGAGCGACTGGACAAGCTGAAGCGCAATCAGATCGTGAAAAAGGTATGGCAGATGCTGAGGTTATCGCGGCTCGTGGCGAATCTAAGGCAAAAGCTGAGCGTGATATCGGTATGGTCGATGCAGAAATCATCGCCGCTCGCGGTGAATCTACCGCCAGAGCTGAGCGTGAAAAAGGTATGGCAGATGCTCAAGTTATCGCGGCTCGCGGTGAGTCAAATGCCAAAGCAGAACGCGAAGTTGGATTGGCAAAAGCCGAAGTTACTCGCGCACATTTCCAAGCCGAAGCAGATGGTCTGGTCGAGAAATTCAATGCCATGGGTAGCATGAGCAAAGAAGCACGTGAGCACGAAGAGTTCCGAATGAGTCTTGAGACAGCCTTGCAAGAAGCGCTTGCATCGATTGACGCTGGTAAAGAGATTGCGAAAGAAAATGCTGAAGTATTGGCAGTCGCGTTACAGAAAGCCAAAATTGATATTGTTGGCGGCGAAGCGCATTTCTTTGATAACTTTGCTAAGTCACTGTCTATCGGTAAAGCCATCGATGGCCTAGCAGGTAAGTCAGACACATTGAGCGGTATCATCAATGGTGTGATGGCCAGTCAAGCTATGAAAGCCAATCAGAAAAATGATGATAAAACGACTTATTAATAGGGTCTAAATGCCTAGCCTTAATGTGCAAGTATTAGTAAGCAAGTTTTTATCATTTAGTATGAATAAGTAATATTCTCTGAAATAAAAAATCTGTCGTTTAGGCGGCAGATTTTTTTGGCTAATTTGAATTCGTTGTTCTAGGCTGGCGCTTTTAACCCAGCTTTTGAACCTTGCAACGTTAAAATTGTAGTGCAATTTGATAATATGTTTTTTTATACATTTCAAAGCTATGACGTCTGCGTCTGTATGAAATATTAATATTTTATAGTAGTAAAAGTATAGGGTGTGGAAAAACTTATGAGCGATCAAGTGTTAAGACAGTACGAGTATAAAGTTTCTAAATCTCACGGAATTCGAATTTTTATTTTCGCTGGACTAATTGCTTTATTCGGTATTTATAACGCTTTGTATAGCAACAAAGGTTTAAGTTTTTTCAACATGATTGAGTTATCGCCCAATATGGCCAATTATTTTTGGTGGGGAATATCTGTTTTGTGCTTGATGGTAGCGGCTGAAGGTTTATTAACGATTAAAAAATCGTTTCAAGATTCCAGCTTGATTACGCTATACGATTCTCAAATGACAACACCTAAAAGTTCAATTAGTAATAAAATGCTAACGGTTAGGTATAGTGAACTAAGTAAGATTAAAATACAAAAAATATCCAAAGTTCGTCAATTACGCATCGATTCTTCTCAGGGAAAGATTGTCATACCAGATGTCAATTTTGTGAATAAAGCAGACTTCGATGACATGGTAAATATACTGTTGCAAAAAGCGCCTAGATGATAAGTTGGCTAATCTAAAAAAATAGCAGTGACGACTCGTTTTTTTAGATTAGCCAAGTGCTTCTTTACTTTCAATGATTCTTTATTGCCCAAAATTCTCTTATAGTGGATTCAGTTTAAAAGAGATACAAGGCAACCGAGTGCAGATGTATATGTGATACTTCAAGCGAGGTTAACGCTGTAGCTCTTTTATAAAGGATTGACTATATTATGTAAAAACAGAAACGGACGAGCAACGATGGCGGATACGCAAAACTCAATAAATTCAGACAGCAACGATAATGCTAATCAAGCCAATCAAACCGATCAGGCAGTTGCGTCAGGCAACGCTTATGAGCTCATCAAAAAACGTCTGACCGAACAAGGCAGCCGCTTAGAGCAGCAGACGGCAACGCTAAATAATGCGCGTCTCGAAGAGTTCGGCAGCACTCAAATGCAAGTCATCGCCCGCACGCGTATTCGTACCGAGTACAACTGTGTGGCACAAGACATGGTGCAGGTTGGTGATTATTTGCTGTTTGGCTACAACGTTTTTATGGGGCTTAAACGTGCGAGCAATATTAAGGATGTATTGTCGTTATATCGTCTCAACGAGCCAGTTGGTAATGAAGAAGAGTATCAACTTGAAGAGGTAGACCTAAAAGGCACTTTTTTAGCTCAAGATGCCTTTGTCCAAGATTTCAATGAGCTGTATCGCTATTACAAGCAAACGCGCCTGATTCAAATAACGGTGAAAGACAGCAAGTTACTGTTGGCGTTTCAGATTGGCGAGCGTATCACCGATATTCGAGTGTTCCGTTTTGCATTAGATTTTAGCCAAGGTACGCCAGAGTCGGCGCAAGTCGCTTATGTGGACAATCGAGGCGAGCGTGACATTGAACTGCCGCCTGCTTATGATTTCGACTGGATTGAGACCACACGCGATCAAATGGTGAATGGCAAATATCCCCATATGAATATCTTAGACACGATATTTGTGGAAACGGTCGGTGGCGATTTGACCATTAAGATTGAGGACAATACGCAGTCCGGTCAGGGTATTTATAGTGAACCGGTCAATGACCGTACCCAGTCGCTGACCGATGCTGAGATTGCGTATGCCAAAGTGGGCAGTCTAATACTGCTTAAGATATTGCCTTATCGTGAAGAGGACTACCGTTATTTCGTTTATAACACTTTGACCGAATCGGTACTGCGATTGGATGCGATTGGACAGTCGTGTGTTCAGCTCCCAGAAGACCACGGCATCATGTTTCCGGGTGGTTATTATCTACAGACGGGTGAGTATAAGCTGTTTGAGGCCAATAACGTTGGCGCTACTGACTTACGGTTTAAGCGTAAAATTGTCTCGCCAAATGGGGAAGATGTTCTATTCTTATTTTACGACAGAGACTTGGGCGTCACGGGGCTGTTCCCTTATAACCTGATTAAGAAGCAGTTGGCAAACCCTATTTATTGTAACGGTATGGCTTTGGCTGAGAATGGCCGTTTGGTATTGTTTAGTGACCAAAGTGAGCCGTCTCGTATTCATCCGATGCAGATATGGCACACGCCTTATGCCTCACACGAGTATGTCAGTGAATTACCTGAAAGCACGAGTTTTTATGGCAAAATTGGTAATAAAGAACTGGTACGTGGTATCTCAGATCTTTATAGCATTACTCGCCTCATTGACAATCAAAGCGTGTCACAGAAGCTCTATGAAGAGCTTACCAATAATACCAGCCGACTCTTTGACAGCTATTACTGGTTGTCTGAACCTGAGCTGAGCGAAGTCGCCAGTAGTATTAAAGAAGTGACAGCGACAGCTGAGCTGGTCATTGATGAGTTCGCCAAAGTACAAAGTATCCAAAAGCAAACCCAAACCGCGCTAGCCGATGCCGATACGCAGCAAAGTGAGATTTTGCGGCAGATACGCGTTACTAGCTTTGAGTCGGCCAGTGATTATGTGGATCAGCTGTCAGCGTTAAGACGTCAAAAGGGTCGCTTGGTCAGCTTGGAGGATTTGCGTTATTTAGATAGTGATAAACTACAAGCATTACAGACACAGTTAGAAGAGGCAGAAAGCGAGCTGGCTGAAAAAACCGTGCTATTTTTAAGTGGCGAAGAGGCACTATCAAGCTACGAAGGCATATTAGTAGATGTCAGTGAGCGCTTAAACACCGCAGAAACCAATGCTGAGCTAAAACCCGTACTAGAAAAAATTGATGAGACAGCGCAAGGGTTGGATTTGCTCACTGAGCTACTAGGCACATTAGATGTAGCCGATGCCACGGTACGTACGCAAATCATCGATGACATATCGACCATTTATGCTAGCCTGAACCAAAGCAAAGCTAAGCTGAATCATAAACGCAAAAATCTAGGCTCAGCTGAGGCCATCGCGCAGTTTGGCGCGCAGTTTAAGCTGTTCGGGCAGTCGATTGCTAATGCTTTATCCATTGCCAATACCCCTGAGAAATCAGACGAGCAACTGGCAAAATTGCTGGTACAGCTAGAAGAGTTAGAGAGCCAATTCGCTGATCCAGAGACCAACAGTGGCGACCAGTTTTTAGCCGATATCATCAGCAAGCGTGAAGAGATTTACGAAACCTTTGAAAATCATAAGCAGCAATTGCTCGATGCTCGCAACCGTAAAGCGCAAAACTTGGGTGATGGCGCGCTGCGGATGCTTGAAAGCATCAAAAAACGCACGCAAAGCACTGGCGTCACAGGCTTTACAGAAGAGGAAGCGTTAAATACCTATTTTGCGGCTGATGGTCTGGTACAAAAAGTTCGTAATATCGCAAAAGAGCTGCAAGCGATGGGCTTTAGCGTCAAAGCCGATGACATCGATGCCCGCCTAAAAGCCATCCAAATCGAGAGCTATAAGAGTCTAAAAGACAAGTCGGACTTGTTTGAAGATGGTGGTCAAATCATCAAACTGGGCAAGCACCGCTTTTCGGTTAATACTCAGCCATTAGATTTGACCTTATTGAGCCGTCAGCAGTCAGATGGCAAGCGTGTGCTGAATCTACATTTAACGGGTACAGATTATTATGAAGTGCTTAATAATACTGAGCTAAATGCCTTGCGCCCGTATTGGGATATGAATATCGCCTCCGAGTCAGATAAGGTGTACCGTGCCGAGTACTTGGCCTATAGCATTATTGAAAGTGCTAAGAACAGCCAAGATGGACTGACCGAAACGCGACTATATCAAGCATACGATGCGACTATCATTACCCTAGATGTTAATGGCGATATTGATAACGACAGTCCATTGTCCAAACTGGTCAAAGCTTACGCCACCCCTCGTTATCAGCTCGGTTATGACAAAGGCATTCATGACCATGATGCCAAGCTGTTATTGATGCAAATATTGCCGACGTTGCGTGAGGCAGGGCTACTGATTTATACCCCGCAAGTACGTGCCTTGGCGCAGTTGTTTTATTGGCAGCTAAGTATCGTGCAAGCGCTTGGTTTAGGCAGTCTGCGTCAATTTGGTTATGACAAATGGCTGAATGAATCAGTGCTGACGCGCGCAAATAACTGGACGGATAGAGCCGCCACTGCCGAGCAACTGCGCCGTGCATTGGGCAGCGATACGGCGAAATCATTGCTGGTTGAAGACATGAGCCAAGTGATGCGTCATTTTGTTATGGCTCATAATGACGACAGTCTTAGCGCTGATAAAGATGGTAGCGTTGATAAAGGCGCTAACATCTTCAAACCAAGCTACGTTCAGCTTGCTTGTGAATACTTGGTGAGCGTCATGGGGCAGTCGGCTGAATCGAATGCAGGCGCACATAACACAATAAAATGGCAAACCAGTCAACAAGCGCAGCAGTTGTGTGAGCAGCTAAGCCAAACATTGAATAGCGCCTCAGGTAGCACGCAAGCGACGGCCAGTTTTGACCAACTACAGTCTTCTATCAGTAAGCTTGGCTTCCAACCCAAATCAGCCTATGAGCTACTAGCCACATGGTTCCATGCCTTACTTGATAAAACCTACGGTAGTACTGAATCGGCTGATGGCACGGATGAGGCAGGCGAGACACTCAATGAAGATCAGCTTGCCGAGATTGAAATACAAAACGCGCTACGCAAGCAGCAATTAGAAAGCGGCCGTCATTATGTGCCCGAAGCCATTGCTGTCTTACTTACCCAGTTAAACGATGCTCAGCGTGAAGCTTTGGTACAACGACTGATTGATTCAGGTGCTACTTTTAATAAAGGGTTAAGTGCTAAAGGATTGGGCAATCAAGGTTTAAACAGTACAGGCGCAAGTGGCACACCATCGGCCTTATCCTTTTCCTCAATTACCTCGTCGCCAGTTTCATCGACTACATCATTGACCAGTATTAATAATCCGCTCAATCAAGTACAAAGCTTTGAGCGTAGCACGGGTAAGGTATCGCTTGAGATACAAGTCAATAATTTGCTGGGTGAACATATACGTATTCATCAGCAGACCTTAACTTTTGCCGTCGATGACTTCTTAAATCGTTTGCATCATCATGATACCCAAGTCATCCCTGCCTACAGACGTTATCTGGCCATGCGCTCAGAGATATTGCATGACTCAAAAGAGACGTTGCGACTGGACGAGTTTATGCCGCGTCCATTGTCCTCCTTTGTACGTAACCGTCTGATTAACGAGAGCTATCTGCCTCTCATCGGTGACAATCTTGCCAAACAGATGGGCACGGTCGGGGAGGATAAGCGTACCGATTTGATGGGTATCCTCATGATGATATCGCCACCAGGGTATGGTAAAACCACCTTGATGGAATACGTGGCAAATCGTCTTGGCCTTATCTTTATGAAGATTAACTGTCCGTCACTCGGTCATGACGTCACCTCATTAGACCCCGAAAAAGCGCCCAATGCCACCGCACGAGAAGAGTTGAATAAAATCAACTTAGCCTTTGAGATGGGCAATAACGTCATGCTGTATCTCGATGATATTCAGCATACCCATGCAGAATTTTTGCAGAAGTTTATCTCGTTGGGTGATGGCACACGCCGTATCGATGGTGTCTGGCAAGGTAAGACTAAGACTTATGACATGCGTGGAAAAAAGTTCTGCGTGGTCATGGCAGGTAACCCTTACACCGAAAGCGGCGAGGCATTTAAAGTTCCTGACATGCTCGCCAACCGTGCCGATATCTACAACTTAGGCGATATCATGAGCGGCATGGAAGAGGTGTTTGCACTCAGTTATATCGAAAACTCGCTGACCTCTAATACCGTCCTCGCACCAATGGCCAACCGTGACTTAAGCGATGTGCATCGTTTGATTAAAATGGCAAAAACGGACAATGCGAATCTTGCTCAAGCACAAAGCAGCGATCTGACGTATCCGTATAGCACCTCAGAAGTTAACGAAATCATTGCTATCTTGCGCCATATGTTTAGGGTGCAAGAAGTCATTTTGGACGTCAACCAAGCCTATATTGCCTCCGCCTCGCAAGATGATAAGTATCGTGTTGAGCCGATATTTAAGCTGCAAGGTAGTTATCGTAATATGAATAAGATGACCGAAAAGCTATCAGCGGTCATGAATGAAAGCGAGCTGAACCAGCTGATAGATGATCATTATCTGGGTGAGTCGCAGCTATTGACCCAAGGTGCAGAGAGCAACTTGCTCAAGCTTGGCGAGATGCGCGGTGTCTTGACTGAAGCAGAAATGCAGCGCTGGGCGCAAATCAAAGCCGACTTCCTACGTAACAAAGCCATGGGCGGTGAAGATGGCGATACGGGCGCGCGTATCGTCGCACAGTTGGTCGATTTGGCCAGTGGCTTCAATGCCATCAGTAGCCAGTTTGAGACATACTTAACGAAAAACGACCCAGAGCAAATCGCTCGCTTACGAAAAGCAGGACAACAAGCGCAACTCAATGCCCAGCTAAACGCCCAATTAGAAGCACAAAAAATACTTGCCGATAGCGTCATTAACAATGCCAAAGTCGTCAGCGACAGTATCGATAATGGCTTTGAAAAAAGCGTGAGCCAATTGCTGCAAATATATAAGCACGATCACAATGCTGGAAAGGCAGAAGGCGAGTATCTCAAGCAAAACCAAGACGTGCAAAAAGCACTGATGGTACAGCTGGTCAATGCCGTTGAACAACTGGCGCAAAAAATGGCGGATAGCTTGTCTGATAGTTTAACTGAGACCCTAGCTAAGAGTGATGAGAATCAAACAGTAGATAGCGATATCCCTGACATCCATCAGCAGACCGCACTAATGGCGAATGCCCTCAAGCAAGCGTTAGAGCCGCTGACAATGCGGATGGATGAGAAGCTGGCGATTGATACCAGTACTGATCAATCTGGCAAGTTAATCGTTAATAGTCTAAATAGACTAAATAAAATCTTTGATGACTATGATTAGTAGCTGACGATTAGTCACTACCGATTAATAGCTAACGATTAACAACTAATGGTTAGTTATTAACGCTTATGAGCAATGCTGATGATTAGCAGTTATGAATAGCACTATAAATAGGGCTTATGATTAAGAGACAGTGGTAATATAGTCGGCAACACTGCTTTGGGTATGATGACGGCGAGTAAAGTTGCTATAAACAGCAGACTAAGCGAGCCTGATACCGTATCCGATGGTAGTGAATCGACTATAGATTAAACAAACCAATGAGAGAATTATGGCGCACAAAAAGAAGAACGTTCGCAAAAAACTTTGCCCTGTCTGCGAGCGTGAGTTTAGCTGGACTAAGAAGCTGGATAAAAACTGGGAGAGCATGGTCTATTGCTCCGACCAATGCCGACGGGTAAAAAAATATGAAGGGCTGGATCATCAAAAAGAAGACAAGTAGTCGTTAGTAATGAAATAGGGTTATATAGATATAAGGGAGTAGACGATGGCACATAAAAAGGTAAACCTACCGCAAAAAATCTGCCCCGTCTGTCAGCGCCCGTTTACGTGGCGTAAGAAGTGGGAGAAAGATTGGGAGCAGGTGATTTATTGTTCTGAGCGGTGTCGGCGAGGGAAAGATAAAGACAAAGTCAATTGATTCAAGGTTCTAAAGCCAGACAAAAGAAAAGAAATAACTGCCAGTTTTTGATAAAAACGTCTTAGACTATTCATGTGAATATCGAGTGAGTTTAAGACACAACCTAGCATAATCAATCTTATTTGATGGATTTGAAATAGTGAATTAAATTTACTTCATTATCCTTCCTTTAAAAGTAACCTCGCATTGAGTATTTTAATCAACAAATTTTTATAAAATCCTCGAAGTAGCCAAGCTTATAATCTATAATGATTTTTTTAAATTTTCCGTTTTTTATTAAAATTGCAAAAATGCATTTAATTTAACTCATTTAAAATAAACATTCACATCAAATTTATAAGGTTCTAAGGATAGGATGAAACAAATACAGTTTAAAGGTGACGGATCAGAGTATTTCAAGATATGGATTGTGAATGTTTTATTGTGCATCGTCACCATAGGCATTTATTACCCTTGGGCAAAAGTACGTACGCGTCGATATTTTTATGCGAACACTGAATATGCAGATCGATACTTTGATTACCATGCAACCGGAAAGCAATTATTTCTGGGCTATTTGATCGGTGTGTTTATATTATTTGCCTTACAGATTGTAGGCTCTATGCTGCCTACTATTGGCCTCATTTTACCCATTGTTTTATTTGCTTTTATCCCTTGGATTATCATGCGCAGCCTAAAGTTTAACATGCGCATGACCAGCTTTAGCAACGTGCGTTTCAGTTTCAAGGGTAATCTAAAACCCGCCTATATTATTTATATGCTTATACCCATATTGGGTTATTTAGCAATTGCATTGCCTGTCTTTGTTAGCCTATTTCCGATGTCAAGATTAGATGAAGGTTTTAACGTAATCTTTGCGTTCATGCTATTTTTAGTAGGTATAATCGCAGCGATAGCGATAGGTGTTTTTGTCATAGGACTCTTTACTAAAAAAGCAGCTGAATACCAGATTGGTCAGACAAAATTTGGTCAAGGTGATTTTTTCATAAATGTTAATACTTCAAAATTTATAAAAATTCAACTTAAGAAAATACTCATCATTATTGGCTGTTTGATTATCCTCTCAATACTCTCAGGCTTAATATTCGCAGCTACTATATCAGGTGGATTTGATCTTGGCAGTATTTCCAATGACATTGAAAGCGCAGAGGCAAGCCCATTATTCATTGTCGGTTTTTTGGTCGTATATTTTGGCTTTATTGCTACGTTCTTATTTGCTACCGCTTATTCATTTAGCCGTCAACGCCAGTATATATTTGAAAATACCACGTTAGATAAAGCCATCACTTTTAGGTCAACCGTTGGTGCTAAACGCTATTTTTATATCTTAGTGACAAATATGCTATTGGTTCTATTTACTGCTGGCTTAGCATTACCTTGGGCAAAAGTCCGTGTGGCCCGTTATATCGCTGATAACTCTTGGATAGAAGCCTCAGATATAGATATCAATAGTTATTTGACCCAAAAAGAGAAAGAGCAGTCTGCTATCGGTGAAGAGATTGGCGATGTTTTAGATATTGATATAGATATTGCAATCTAAGCCAGACCCTAGTGGGTACAGTGAGAAAATTAATGGTAAATTTAATATCAGGCAAATGGTATCCCAAAGACAGCTCAGTTCAATACGCCGCGCAACTCACGGTAGCTAAAACGAGATATGAGGTAAAAATTGTATCTAGTGAGACTAGTAACGGCAGCGAAAGCCGTCAGAATATTACGGGTCAGTGGTCGCAAATTGCGATCAGTGATCGACTAGGAAATACTGAACGCAAGCTCACACTTACTGATGGCTCACTATTTACGACTCACAATAATGAGGCTATCGATAGTCTGATCAATAGTAATCAAAACAGTGATACAGCCTCAAAGTGGCGTTTACGCTTACATCGTCATGAAACCAAAATGACCAGCGTCTTGACGATGTTGGTCATCACTGTCGTTTTTGTATTCAGTTTTATTAAATGGGGCATCCCTTGGACAAGCCAAACGGTCGCTCATGCGCTCCCTCAGCAGACAGGCGAGTTTATAGGCCATCAGTCATTAGATTTTATGGATCGTTATTTTTTAGAACCCACTCAAATAAGTGATGCTGAACAGCAGCAAATCATATCTCGGTTTAAGGCGCGCCTTAAACCATTCAGTGGTGATGACAATATTGAGTATCGGCTACACTTTCGGGATATGAGCATAGGCGGCTCAAGTCTGCCAAATGCTTTTGCATTGCCGTCTGGCGATATTATTTTGACCGATAAGTTTGTAGAATTGAGCCAAAATGATGATGAGATAGATGCGGTACTGTTACATGAGATGGGTCATGTGGTCGAGCGTCATAGCTTAGAGATGCTCACTCAAAACTCATTAACCACGATGATTGTGATATTGGTATTGGGCAACCCAGACGGTATCAGTGAGCTTGCTACGGGGTTGGGTACGGCACTGGTGTCAAATCACTATTCACGTCAGTATGAAACCGAAGCAGATGAGTTTGCCTTTAACAAAATGCTTGAGATTGGCATTGATCCAAAGGCTTTTGCAGATATTCTGAGCCGTATGGAAGACTACTCGACTACAGCAACCAATGCAGAAGACGTTGATGACGCCGAAGATCAACCAGAAGCTGAAGCTAATAATGAAAAATCTGAAGAGGGTGAAGAAGACAAACTGTCCGACTTCTTATCAAGTCATCCTAATACCCAGTTGCGGATTAAAATGGCACAGAGATATAGTCAATGCTTTAAGCAGGGGTTAAAGGTTTGTGAGTGAGTAAAGTAAAAAAGTCTGCCGCATCTGCCAGCGCTCGTTTAGCTGGCACGAGAAGTTGGAGCAAGTGAATTATTGTTCTGAGCGATGTCGGCGGGGTAAGGAAAAATTAGAAAAACAATAAGCACAATCCATGAAATAAGCAAAGTAGTTATATTAACCATTATAGATAGGTCAAACATTAACTAGAAATAGAGATTAAACGTGTATATATCAAAATTTTTCATTAGAAATTTTCGTAACTTTGAGTCTGCTGAACTAAACTTCTCTGAAGGAGTTAACACTATCATAGGTGAAAATGGTTCAGGCAAGACTAATTTGTTCTATGCACTTAGACTAATGTTAGACGATACATTACCTCGATACCTTAAACTTACCGAAAACGATTTTAGCAGACAGTTATCTGATTGGAGAGGTCATTGGATAATATTAACTTTAAATTTCGAAGCACTGGGTTTCGATGACGCTACTCAAGCACTTAGTATTCATGCTTGTGGAGATGTAAGCAGTAGTAACGAAATAAATCAAACTCAAGGAAGCTATACGCTTTGCTTTCGTCCTAAGCGTCATATCAGGCAGGAGCTTTATGATTACTCTAAAGAGACGAATAAAAATAAAGATGAATTACAAGTATTATTAGATAAAATAACCATTGATGAGTATGAGACAGTTTATCTATGCAAGGGATCAGCACAATGTAGTGAAGATGATTTTTATGATCAGTACGTTGGTAATTTTGAAGGAATTATCTTTCCAGACCCTAGCCAAGCTGAAACACAAGTTTATGGTGTTTATTTACCTAGAGAACTAAACCTATATGACGAAATATCTTGTACTTTTATTAAAGCATTACGTGATGTAAATAGTGATTTACGCTCATACTCAAAAAACCCATTAGTTAGTTTATTGAGAGGCAAGGAGAAAACAGTAGAAATAAGTATCCAATCCGATTTAGTTAATAGTATAAATGAAATTAATGAAAGTATTTCTACGCTTGAGGAAGTATCTAATGTGCAAAAGGGGATTGATAGTAGTTTAAAGCAAGCAGTTGGTACAACTTATGCTCCTAATATAGAAGTAAGAGCTGAACTACCCAATGAAATGGATAAGCTGCTACAGTCTTTAAGATTATGGGTAGGTGATTCAGATGATGAACACGTAGGTAGGTTGTCAGAGTTGAGTTTAGGTGGTGCTAACCTTATTTTTCTGTCTTTAAAATTATATGAATATGAGAAGATAAAAACAGATAAAGTAGCTAATTTACTGCTAATAGAAGAACCTGAAGCACATATACATACACATATTCAAAAGACGCTATTTGATAATTTGAGTAGACATGAACATAAGCCACAAATATTCATTTCTACCCACTCCACGCAAATATCTTCTGTAAGTAAGATTAGTAGTGTTAATATCCTTAGTCGTAGAGAAAAGAGTTCAGTAGTCTTTAATCCTACAAATGGATTAGAGGTTGATAAAATAAGAAGGATTGAGCGTTATCTAGACGCTGTTAGGAGTGACCTACTATTTGCTAAAGGTGTAGTTTTAGTAGAAGGAGATGCAGAACAAATTTTACTTCCAGTAATATTTCAAAAAGTATTTGGTTTGTCTTTAGATGAAATTGGTGTAAGTATTATTAACGTTGGAAGTACAAGTTTTGAGAACATTGCTAATATATATCATCAAGATAGAGTTAATCGAAGATGCGCTATTCTAACGGATTTAGATGAAGCATTCATTCAACTACCTAGCCCAGATTCTCAGCATAGTCCAGCTCAAATTAAAGCTAGAAATTCACAAAAAAGTGGTCAAGAAAGAAAAGTAAAACTTGAAGAATTTTGTAGCGACAATGAGTGTATTAAACCTTTCTATGCTAAACACACATTTGAAGTTGACTTAATTAACGAAAAAAATAGTAATTTATTTGTACCAGTTTTAAGCGAAATGTATAAGCCAACTTCTTTGTCTGATATTGCGTCCTCAAAAAGCCAACTCAAAAGTTCTAATATAGAGATGCAAGGTACAGAGGTGCTAAGACTGGCTAAGAAAGCAGGTAAAGGTTGGTTTGCTATCGCAGTTGCAGATCAAGTGACTGAATATGTGAACATACCTGACTATATTCTGAAAGCAATTGCTTGGGCATCACCTCATTTAAATTTATCTTCCAAAGTCAAAGCAGCAGAGTATAGATTAAATACCCGTTATGAACTAACGCATAAAGATTATATGGATGGAGGAGAGTTGGAATACAGTGAAGAATGGGATTGGTGCGAAGAGCTGAAAGATGATGAAGAATTTTTTGTAAGTAATTACCAGAATGAACTACCAGAAGATCCATTGACAAAGTTGTTAAGCTTATATGATTTTTAATAATCTCACCCCCGAACAAATCAGAGCTGTTAGAGAAGAAGGTCACGTTTTACTATCTGCTTGCCCTGGCAGTGGCAAAACTAAAACGATTATTCATAAGTTAGCATATGAAGTTAGTCAATTAGACGATACAAGTAAGAAAAAAGCTATTGCTGTTACATTTACTGTTCGAGCATCCGAAGAGATATTCAAACGATTAGAACGTATGGGTATAGATAGTAAAAAAGTTTGGTCAGGTACTTTGCATTCCTTCTGTTTAGAATGGATTATAAAACCATATTCTTGTTATTTAACTGATCTTCAAAATGGTTATACAATTGCTGATGAAGCTTTGACATCATCGTTATTGAACGACTTAAAAGGCAGCTATAAGTTAGAGCCTTTCGATAACATTAATACACGCTTTGAAAGAGATGGAAGTTTTACAGAGTCTGACGCGCTAAAAATACGATTGTTAACAGATTATCATATGGAGTTAAAGAGAAAAAAACTTATAGATTTTGATATTCTGCTTTATTACTCATTTAAGTTACTGAGGAATTATCCAGAAATTTCTAAAGTATTATCAAACCTATTACATTTAATATGTGTGGATGAATATCAGGATACGCAGGATTTGTCATACGCAATACTTTGTTCTATTGTTAATGCAAGTGATGGTACTACTTCTTTGTTTCTGGCTGGAGATGTGGATCAAGCAATTTATCACAGCTTTGGAGGAATTGCTAAAAGTAAGAAAGAGATTGAAACCGAATTAAATGGGGAAGAAGTAAAGCATTTACCATTAACTGGAAACTTTCGATCAACGCAAAGAATTATTGATTTTTATCATAGTTTTCAAAGTATTGGTATTCCAATCATTGCTACTGGCGTTAACGAAAATGTACAGGGGGTGATTACTTATAACAATACAATCCATAAAGATAGCCTAGTAACAGAAGTAGCTAGATTAATACAAGATAATCTTGATAAGAATGTTTCTGAAAATGAGATATGCATATTAGTTCCACAATGGTGGCTTATTACAACTATAGCTAGGCAACTACAAACAATACTACCAAATACAAGTTTTGATGCGTCTGGAATTGTGCCTATGTCAAAAAACAAAGATAATTTTTGGTATAAATTGTCTCGCCTATTTCTGACAGAGCCTAGTCCTAATATTTATGCTTTAAGGTATCAGTGGGCTAGAGAACTAATGGATAAATACTATGAGCATACTGGTAATATTTTTGTGGAACCACATAATTCTGAACGTAATATTTTACGCCTAGTTAACTCTATTTCTTCAGATGAAACTGAAGCAGTACCTTATCTTAAAGAGTGTTTTAATAAATTTTTGATGCAACTGGGTTTGAATATCGTTAATTTTGAAACGCTTAAAGATAGTTGGGAAGCCTATTTCGAAAGCATTGATCGTCGGTTAAATGACTCTAGTTATGATGTTCCAAGTGATGTTATATCGTTTAAAAACTTGTATAAAGAGAGAGGAGGGGTTGTTATTAATACATGTGTTGGTATTAAAGGAGAAGAGTTTGAGACAGTAATTGCTTTTGGACTATTAAAGGGTTATATACCACATTGGAATGAAATTATGTCGAGAAATGTAAATGAACTAGAAGTTTCAAGAAAACTGTTATATGTAATTTGTTCAAGAGCTAAACAAAACCTTCATCTTATTAGCGAAAGTGGAAGAACGACTAGAAGAGGCGTTGAGCTTGAAAATACACCTTTACTAATTAATAAAAACTATAATTATGATTAGCAATTATTTTGTCGTTGATCTAAATTATTTTGAATGTTTATATTTAGTGCTAAATGAAATAAAATAGGAGCAAAAGTAGGATTAGCTATAAAAACCAATCCTACTCCAAACTATCCCTACAAATTTGGATTTAACCACTTCTCAGCCGTTTTCATATCCCAACCTTTACGCTCAGCATAACTCTCTAACTGGTCACGGCTGATTTTACCGACGTTGAAGTACTCACTATCAGGATGCGAGTAATAGAATCCGCTGACAGATGACGCAGGCCACATCGCATAGCTTTCAGTTAGCGTTGTACCGATTGCATCTACCGTACCCAGCCAGTCAAACAATTTGCCTTTTTCCGTATGCTCAGGGCATGCAGGGTAGCCAGGTGCAGGGCGAATACCCACGTACTTCTCTTTAATCATCTCATCATTAGTGAGTGACTCAGTCGGTTGATAGCCCCAATATTCTTTACGAATTAGCTCATGTAGATGCTCGGCAAAGGCTTCTGCTAAGCGATCAGACAGCGCCTGTACCATAATGGCATTATAGTCATCACCTGCCGCTTTATATTGCTCAGCCAGTGTCTCTGTACCGACGATGGAGACGGTAAAGCCGCCTAAGTGATCGGTGTGAGTGTCCGATGGCGAGATGAAGTCCGCCAAGCTAAAGTTTGGCTTACCGCTTGTTTTGTCGCTTTGCTGGCGTAAGTGCTCAAACTGATAGGTCGGTTTGCCGCCATCAGCAGGCGCATTGTCATACACAGTCACGGTATCCGCACCAGTACGGCGCGCGGGCATGAGTTTAAAGACACCTTTGGCCACGAGTGACTTCTCATCGATCATTTTTTGCATCAGCTCATTGGCATTATCAAATAAATCTCGTGCCGCTTCGCCGACCACATCATCTTGCAAGATTTTCGGGTATTTACCTGTCAGACCCCAAGAGATGAAGAACGGCGTCCAATCAATATATGGCAGTAGGTTGGTGATAGGGTAGTCATCCAATATCACTTGGCCTAACTTATTAGGCACTGGTGGTATATAGTTTTCCCAATCGTACTGAAAGCCAATCTTGACCGAGTTCGCATAAGAGATCTTGGCGGCTTTTGGCTGACGCTTGGCCAGACGCTCACGTACCTTGGCATAATCTTCACGTGTCTCATCGATCAGCGCTTGACGATGCTCTTTTGACAGTAATTTGGTGACCACACCGACCGAGCGTGAGGCATCTGTGACGTAGATCACGCCATCATTTTGATATTGCGGCTCCACCTTGACCGCAGTATGCGCTTTAGAAGTCGTTGCACCGCCAATCATGAGTGGTAGCGTCATGCCGCGCTCTTGCATTTGCTTGGCGACATAGACCATCTCATCAAGGCTTGGGGTAATCAAGCCAGATAGTCCGATGATATCGACTTTTTCGGCAATGGCAGTATCAAGGATGGTTTCACAAGAGACCATCACGCCCAAGTCGATGATGTCGTAACCGTTACAACCGAGTACCACGCCCACGATATTTTTACCAATATCATGTACATCGCCTTTGACGGTCGCCATCAGGATTTTACCTTTGGTTTCGCCTTCGACTTTTTCGGCTTCGATGTACGGGTTTAGCCACGCAACAGATTGCTTCATCACGCGCGCTGATTTCACCACTTGTGGTAGGAACATTTTACCGGCACCGAATAGATCACCGACGATATTCATACCGTCCATGAGTGGGCCTTCGATGACTTCTAGCGGTTTGGGATACTTCTCCCACGCTTCTTTGGTATCGGCTTCGATAAAGGTGGTAATACCTTTGACCAGCGCATGGGCAATACGGGCTTCGACGGTGCCTTCACGCCAGCTCATATCGACTGTGCTTTCTTTTTTCTTGCCACCGTCTTGATAGTTTTCAGCAGCTGTCATCAAGCGTTCGGTCGCGTCTTGACCTGTTTCGCCTTGATTGCGGTTGAGCATGACATCTTCGATAGCGTCACGGGCTTCCTTTGGAATATCATCGTATAACTCAAGCATGGCTGGGTTGACGATACCCATGGTCAGGCCATTGGTAATCGCATGATATAAGAATACCGAGTTAATGGCTTCACGAATCGGGTTACCACGGAAACTAAACGACACGTTAGACACACCGCCCGATACCATGGCGTTTGGCAAGTTATCCGTAATCCACTTAGTGGCATTAATGAAATCGGCACCGTAGTTGTTATGCTCAGTGATACCAGTGGCAACGGCAAAAATGTTCGGATCAAAAATGATATCTTCAGAAGGGAAACCGACTTCATTAACCAACACATCATAACTACGCTGACAGATTTGAATTTTACGCTCGTAAGTATCGGCCTGACCATCTTCATCAAATGCCATGACGATAACGGCAGCACCATAGCGCATACACAGTTTGGCGCGCTCGACGAACTCAGCATGACCTTCTTTTAGTGATATAGAGTTGACGACAGATTTGCCCTGCGTGCGTTTTAGGCCTTCTTCGATGATGTCCCATTTAGAGGAGTCAATCATGAGCGGTACGCGGCTGATATCTGGCTCGCCTGATACCAAGTTGATGAAATGAATCATCGCTTGCTTGGAGTCGAGCATGCCCTCATCCATGTTGATATCGACGATTTGCGCACCGCCTTCTACCTGATCGCGGGCGACATCGAGTGCTTCGGTGTAGGCTTCCGTTTTAATCAAGCGCAAAAACTTTTTAGAGCCTGTCACGTTGGTACGTTCACCCACGTTAACGAACAAGCTGTCTGCTGTGATGGTAAATGGCTCAAGTCCAGACAAGCGGCAGGCAGGGGCGATTTCAGGAATCACGCGCGGCGCATAGTTTTTTACCATGTTAGCGATTTGGCGAATATGTTCTGGTGTCGTACCACAACAGCCGCCCACAATATTCAAGATGCCTGCTTTGGCAAAGCCTTCTAGTAATGCGGTGGTTTCATCAGCGGTTTCATCATATTCACCAAACTCATTGGGTAGACCTGCGTTTGGATGCGCTGACACATAAGTATTGGCGATATTAGATAGCGTTTGGATATGGGGACGTAGCGCATCGGCACCAAGCGCACAGTTGAAGCCTACCGATAATGGTTTGGCGTGGCGAATTGAGTTATAAAATGCTTCAGCGGTTTGCCCTGATAAGGTACGACCTGAGGCATCAGTAATCGTACCCGAAATCATAATCGGTAATTCAAAACCAATATCATCAAACACGCCAGTAATGGCAAAGATTGCTGCTTTGGCATTCAGCGTATCAAAAATAGTTTCGATTAGGATAAGATCTACACCACCCTCAATCAAGCACAAGGTCGCTTCACGGTAGTTTAATACCAACTCATCAAAAGTAATATTACGAAAGGCTGGATCATTGACATCAGGTGATAGCGAGCAAGTACGCGAAGTAGGGCCTACGACACCAGCGACGAAACGAGGCTTATCAGGAGTCTTGGCAGTGAACGCATCTGCTGCACTGCGGGCAAGTTGAGCTGCCGTCTTATTTAACTCAGGTACCAAATACTGCATGTCGTAGTCGGCCATGGATAGACGCGTACCGTTGAAGCTATTGGTCTCGATGATATCGGCACCAGCAGTCAAATGATCGTTATGAATGTCTATAATCATTTGTGGTTGCGAGAGTACGAGCAAATCATTATTACCGCGCACGTCTTGCTCTATATTCGCAAAGCGCTCACCACGATAATCTGCTTCTTCTAATTTATAGGTTTGAATCTGTGTACCCATCGCCCCGTCTAACATCAAAATTCTTGAGGCCATTTGCTCAGTGATACGGGCACGTGCTGTTAGCTGCTGCTCTTTGTACGGAAACACGGCAGGTGGCGTCAGTATAAAGTCATCAGCAGATTGTGATGAGTGCGAAGTGGCATCAGTGTTTGAAGTCATTGTTTGGGTCATAGGAGCGCTGCTTATATCGTCAATATTATAAAAGGAGGGGATAACAAATAGGGTGCAAATGTCTATAAAAGTCGTCGGAAAAGTCGCATTATTCTAGCATGAAAAATCTGTCGTATTAGGATACTGCATATTCTACTTTGGCAGTAGACAAGTAAAAGATTTACTTAATACGGTAATGCTCTTAGACAAGAGTAGGCGATGCAAATCCCTTACAAACAAAGCTAAATGACTCTCATTCGGGTTGGCTATTACACAAAGTGTTGATTCTGCAAATGAAAGCCAACGGTTATGCCTAAAAGTGCGACAGAGTTTACACCCGTACTACAAAACGTTGCGTAAAGGCAGGTTGATAAAGGTTTTATACATGTTAGTTTAGTTTCAGAAGGATTAGGTCTTCGTAAGTTTTGCTTATAAGTAAAAAATCTACATCCGAGTTACTTATCAATGTACTGATCGGTTAGTAAATAGATTAATCTGTTAAGAAAATAATAAGTCACTAGACAAAACGAGCAGCTCATATTAGAAGACAATTCGGCCTGTAAGACTATAGCTAATACAACTCAATCATTAAGGATAATGTTATGAAACTGACTAAAATTGCTACTATTGGTACGCTAGCTATCTCGATCGCTGGTTTAAGCGCATGTAACAACATGATGCCAGCAAAAAGCGCAGACATGAAAGCGCCAATGCATAGCCAAACCATGGCAAAAATGAATATTGTACAAGTTGCTCAAAGCAACTCTGATTTTTCAGTCTTGGTAGAAGCTGTACAAGCTGCAGGTCTAGCAGGTATGTTGTCTGATCCTAATGCTCACTATACGGTGTTTGCACCGACCAATGCTGCATTTATGGAAGTATTACAAGAAACAGGCATGAGCAAAGCGCAGTTGTTTGCTAATAAGCCGCTACTGACTAAAATTTTGGGCTCGCATGTAGTAGCTGGTGATATGGCGATGTATGCCAAGGATGTGAAGCCTGGTAATGTCATGACCGCCAGCAAAGACACCCTAATGGTAACCAACCAAGGTAAGTTGATGGACGAGAATGGTCGCACAGCTAATATCTTGAAAACTGACATCGCTGCCAACAATGGTGTGGTACACGTGATCGACAAAGTATTGTTACCTAAATAAGAATAACTAAAACCTGATATCTCTACTTTCTATGAGGTAGAGATTGAACCAATAACAGCCGTTATCTGTATGAGTCAATAAGCAGATAATGGCGTTTTTAGATATATAGCATGTCAAATACTGCTACTTCAAAATAGCGTATTAGCAATTATAAAGCAGTTATATTGCCAATACGCCCTATCTAGAATAAAAGTCAACAGCAGCATATACGTGATTGATACAGTGTTGCTACCTAAGTAAATACCAATTAAAAATTAAACCGTTAGTATTGTATGTATCGACATGACGAATTTGATCTCAGGACTAGATAATCAGTAGTCGATAATATCTGTGAGATATCAGTCACTGTTATCTTTATCAACAGACATTAATGAAAGATATTCGTTAATCACAAAATTTAATCAATTATCCATAAGGAAGTACCCATGTTAAAGAAAAACTTGTTATCTATCGCCGTAGTTACAGCCGCCATGTCACTAGCCGCTTGTAGTGACAAAGAAGCCGCTACTGATCCAGTTGAGCCTGAAGTTACCACCGAGGAAATGGCAGTTGAGCCGGTTGCTGAAGCTGATCCAATGGTTGAAGCAGAGCCTATGGCTGAAATGGACATGGAAGCTACACAGACTATCGCTGAAATAGCGGCAGGCAATGAGAACCTAACTATCCTTACAGCAGCGCTTCAAGCCGCTGGTCTTGATACTATGTTGATGGAAGATACCAAATACACAGTATTTGCCCCAACTGACGATGCTTTTGCTCCAGTACTAGAGAAGCTAGGCGTGACTAAAGAAGAGTTATTGGCTAACACTGATTTACTTAAGAAAGTACTTCCTTACCATGTAGTACCTATGGAAGTTAAAGCCGCTGATATCCCTTACGCTACTGATATCAAAACCGCTAACGGCGCAACGATTTCTATTAGCGATGCTAACGTCATTACAGATGCTACTGGTGGAACGGCTAACATCACTGGTACTGACATCATGGCAACCAATGGTGTGGTACACACTATCGATGCAGTATTAATGCCTGAGTAATTTTTTACAAACTACTGGTCATGACTTATCAGTAGTTGACGTACAGATAATACTGAAAGAGCCTAGCCATTGAGCTGGGCTTTTTTGTGCCAATATATTTATCTTGGTGTTTGTTACGACGGTTTATAAAGGTATCGGCACAAAAAAGCCCGAGACAATAGTCTCGGGCTTTTTATACGCAATGAGTAGGGTGTAGCAATACCAAACTAAAGAATATTATACGTTGTCTTTACGTAGTGGATCTGCGTTCATTCTTTTTTGTTCAGCTAGATGACGCTCTTCCCAATACGGTGCGTTTTTGATACCAAATTTGGCAGGATCAAAACTATAGCGTTTCACGCCAGCTTTACGCTGAGCTTCATAATCTTTTAGCATAGTCAGTGTTGGACGAGCCACAATGAAGATGACCAAAATACCAACAATATTGAGCCAAGCCATGAGGCCAACACCAATATCACCAATAGCCCAGATATAACCAGCTGAATTCAAGCCACCGTAGGCAACCATCACCATGATTAGAATTTTGACTAAGAATAGACCAGTTTTATTGGCACCGCGACCGAGGAAGCGAGTCAAGTAAGCCACGTTTACTTCAGCGATGTAGTAGTAAGCCAAAATCGTAGTAAAGGCAAAGAAGAATACTGCGATGGCAATAAAGGTATTACCATAGGTGCCATAGACAGATTCCATTGCCATTTGCGTAAAGGCAGGTGAGTTAATCTCAACACCAGCAGCAACATTCTGTACGATGAACTGACCATCTGGAAGCGTACCTTGAATGTTATACATACCTGTAGATAAAATCATAAAGGCGGTAGCAGAACAAACTAGCAACGTATCGACATATACTGAGAATGCCTGTACTAAACCTTGCTGTGATGGATGCTCAACTTCAGCAGCAGCAGCAGCGTGAGGGCCAGTACCTTGTCCAGCTTCGTTAGAGTAAATACCACGTTTTACACCCCAACCAATAGCAGCACCGAAACCTGCTTGTGCAGTGAATGCATCACCAATGATCATACCAAATACATCTGGGATCAAGCTGACGTTAGAGAACATAATAATTAAGGCTAAAACGATATAACCTAGTGCCATAAAAGGTACAGCAAACTCGGTAAAAGTTGCAATACGCTTAATACCACCAAAGATGATGATACCTAGAACGACTAGAATGATACCTAGTGCCACTAAACGCATAGAGCCAACTTCTAGGCCTCCGACGTTCATGATAGTACCTTCACCCATCACCTGTGCGAATGCACTGATAACACCGTTTGCTTGTACGCCTGGTAAGAACATACCGCAAGCTAAAATAGAGGCGATGGCGAAGAGAATACCATACCATTTTTGACCAAGGGCACGCTCAAAGTAATAAGCAGGGCCACCGCGATATTCGCCAGTAATCACATCTTTTTCTTTGTAAATCTGTGCAAGGGTAGACTCGACGTAGGCAGTAGATGCCCCTAAGAAGGCCACAACCCACATCCAAAATACTGCACCTGGACCACCGAAGCCGATAGCAGCAGCTACCCCAGCGATGTTACCCATACCCACGCGTCCTGCGAGTGAGACGGCAAGTGCTTGAAATGATGAAATACCTTGTGCGCTAGATTTACCGGTGAATAGTAATTTGATCATTTCACCGAATAGACGTACTTGTACGAAGCGCGTCATAATGGAATAAAACAGACCCGCACCCAGACACAGATAGATCAGTGCAGGGCTCCAGATAATTCCGTTTACTAAATTGACTAAACCTTCCATATGTATATTCCTAATACTGTCTCAAAGTGGCTATTAATACTAATACCGGCGTCAACCAATTGCTCTAGTGGCTCACTTAGTTTGCCTGCATAGACTTACACATCTCGTTAAGTCTTATATGTACTTAGCCACTCAGAATGGACTGTAGTTGTCTGTATTTATCCGCTTGGCCTATTCGCAACACTGACCATGTGTATACCGCTCATCAGAGTCAATTTCAAAATGAGCTGCAGTTGCAATCCTTTGCTGTCTTCATTATGCGGTACATCCAGTCATTACGTCATCGACGCAATAGCTGTTATAAATGGACCAGCGGATAAAACAGGCGGTTATATAATTAAATACTTATCAGTAAAGTGATAGCATTCAACTTGCTATGAGTCGTATCGATTGGCTACACTGGTAAAAGCTTGTCGATTTGTAAGTTGAGGCTTTGGCGATCCCTGAACAGAGTTAACCAGACGTTCGTAATCCTCTAATACTAAACAAACGATAAGTCCACTACCAAATGTATTCAAACCGTACGGCTACGTAACTGCAATTTGCCATATTTTTGGCACAATTACTAGAAATTTCTTTAAGAGTAGCAGGATATCTCGATGTTTGAGACGACAGACCCCACAATAAATAGCGATGAAACAAAGGAGTTTTGTAACTGCTACATTATTGTTTTACCCGCAGTCCAGAGCGAAATGGTTTATTAGTCAACATAATTAGGCTTTTAGATAAATATAACCATAGTGTAAGCAAGTATAAATGCCAATATGATTAGGCGTGGCGGTTGTGTTTTGGTAACGATGAATTGTAAAAAGTGGGTTATATCGCCATTATTGGCAGAATGTCTTGTAGGCTATAAAATGTAACCGTTACTGACGACTATCATTCTATTGAATAAAGTAGCAGTTGATGGACTGGATAAATAGACGTACAGGATGGTTGAACAAGTGGTTATATCAGCTGTAAAAAAACGTGTTACTAGGTATTTGTTATTTATCATTATTAGGAGAGACAACGATGACGCGTAAATCCATTGTAAAACCCATGTTGCTATCAGCAGTATTAGCGACTTCTACCGTTGGTTTGACGGGTTGTGGTTATAACAATCTGCAAGCACAAGATGAGCAGGTAACGGCTTCGTGGTCAGAAGTAGTCAACCAATACCAACGCCGCTCAGACCTAGTGCCAAACTTGGTCAAAGTCGTACAGCAATACGCAGAGCAAGAGCAAGAGGTGTTTACCCAAGTTGCTGAAGCGCGCTCACGTGCCGGTGGTATCACCGTGACCCCTGAGGTGCTCAACGACCCTGAAGCGATGGAGCGTTATGCGGCTGCGCAAGAGCAGATGACTGGCGCTTTATCGCGTCTAATGGCTGTCTCTGAGCGCTATCCTGATCTAAAGTCAGATGCCTTGTTTCAAGACTTGCAAGCACAGCTAGAAGGCACGGAAAACCGTATCGCCGTTGCTCGTAACCGCTATATTCAAGAAGTACAAAGCTATAATACGACGGTGCGTCAATTTCCAACCAATATCACTGCCAAAGTATTTGGTCTAGATACCAAGCCAAACTTTACAGTAGCCAACGAAGAAGCCATTTCAACAGCACCCAGTGTTGATTTTGGCGACGACGATGCAGCAGCTGTTCAGTAAAGTATGGTGCATAAAAAAATACGGTGCACAAAAAGTACGATGCATAATAAGGCTTGATGCTTAAAAGATAAACGAAGCTCATAGTTATTGCAGTAGTCGCCATTCCTTCAGCACAGACGTCATTTGAGGTGGTATAGATTAGATGAATCATTCAAACGCAATCTTATCAGTATTACTATTTACACTGAGCATCAGTAGTGCGCCAGTGCTGTATGCGGCACCTAATGATACGGCAGTGGCTACCGATAGGGGCTCAAACAGCCCCTCGAATCTGCAAAACCGCAGTGTCGAAGATTTGGTAGCGATTGCCAAAGCAGGCGAGTCCAACGAAGCCATAAATGATGCGGTATTGGGTAACGAGGCAATTAATGAAGCCATACTGGGCAACGATGCGATCAACCCTAATGCGGCTGACAGTGACACGGCTAATAGTGAAAATCCAGCAACACGAGCGCCTGCTAAGCCAGCTGTTCAATCAAATGCTGAAAGTGTCGATGCGGACAAGCTCATATTAAACAGCCCTGTTATTGACCAAGCCAATATTTTAAACCCGCAAGAAAAGCAGCGCTTAGAGGCGCAGCTCAGAAGTATCTATCAACAAGGTTTGGCGCAGGCAGCCGTTGTCATTGTGCCGACTACCAATGGTTTGCCTATCTTTGACTATGCTTTGCAGGTTGCAGAGAAATGGCAGTTGGGTGATAAAGATATCGATGATGGTTTGCTGATTGTCGTCGCAGTCAATGACCGTGATATGTATGTCCTAACGGGTTATGGGCTAGAGGGTGTGTTACCAGATGCTGCGGTCAACCGTATCATTCGTGAAGACATCACACCATTGTTTAAGCAAGACAACTATGGCGCAGGGATACTAGCAGGTGTCGAGGCATTTAAAACGCGTCTGACTGCTGATCCTGACGTATTGGCCCGTGCCGATGCTCAAGCTGCGGAGCGTAATGTCCAACAAGGCTCAGATGAGCTACCATCACCTATTTTCTTATTTATTATGGCAATGATATTTGGTAGTTTTATTACCAACATTTTAGGCCGAGTATTTGGTTCTATCATTACCGCAGGTGGTTTTTTTGCTGGCTCGCTGGCACTGGGCGGCGGGTTCTTCATGACATTGATTATGGCGATATTTATATGGCTGTTTTTGATCTCACGCGGCGGTGGTGGTAAAGGTGGTGGCGGTAAAGGTGGCAGACGACGCAGCGGTATGATTTTCTTACCCGGTATGGGTGGCGGAAGTGGTGGCGGCTTTGGCGGTGGGGGTTTCGGAGGCGGCGGCTTTGGTGGCGGCGGTGGTGGATTTGGCGGTGGCGGTGCTGGTGGCTCATGGTAAGTAACTATTAAAAATTGTAAGTAACTATTAAAAATTTGTTAGTAAAAACCAAGCAAATGAAGCCGCAGTAAAAAAACGCAAACAACCTGCAAAAATGATGTCTGTGAGGAAACAATTAAATGTCAGAAAACAATGCTCCAAAAGCCAGTTTTGCCCGCTGGTGGCGTCAGGTCTTATTCGTGCCTTTGCTGCACAGCAAATGGCTGACAGCGGAAGCCAAAGCCCGTTTGACAGATAAGGTCACTAGCGCAGAGCGTGGCCATCGTGGGGAAGTGTTTTTAATTATAGAAAACCACCTGCCGACTCAGGATGCTTATCATATCGACTGCCGCGAACGTGCGGTGGATTTGTTTAGCGAGTATCGAGTGTGGGACACCGAAGAAAACACGGGTGTCTTGGTTTATGTCAATATCTGTGAGCATCAATTAGAGATAGTTGCGGATCGCGGTATCAGTGCTCATGTGAGTCCCACAGTCTGGCGGGCAATGTGTGAAAAAGCCGTGTCGGGTATCGCCAATAAAAACACCGAAGAGAGCTTAGCTGAATTATTAGACGAAGTTGGACAGGTATTGCGTCAGTACTATCATCTTGAGAATAACCCAGCAGGTAATGAGCTGTCCGATACGGTGGTATTCTTGAAATAGCGTTTATGAAGTAGCATTTATGAAGTGATGCTTATAATAAGGTAGGACGTTTTGATCTTAATCTATAGGGTTTTAGGCGAAATCCAAATATAATAGACTTTTAAACAAGAGGGCGCTTCCAAACGCATCTATAGCCAGACGCATTTATAGAGAGCAAGCCTCAGAAAGAAAGCCTTAAAAAAAAGCCTTTATCAAAAACCATTACTGGAACACTATGATTGAGTTAATAAAGAAACTACCAAAAGCGGAACTTCATCTACATATTGAAGGCTCGCTAGAACCTGAGCTGATGTTTAGATTGGCGAAAAAAAACCAAGTAGAGATTCCTTATACAGACATAGAAGATGTACGCAATGCTTATAACTTCACCAACTTGCAGACCTTTTTAGATATCTACTATGCGGGCGCCAATGTCCTGCTCACAAAAGATGATTTTTATGATTTGACGTGGGAATATATTCTTAAATGTGTTGAAGACAATGTCATTCACACAGAGATATTTTTTGACCCACAGACGCATACCGAACGTGGTGTACCTTTTGAAGCCGTAATCACAGGTATCAAAGAAGCGCTCGTAGAGGCTAAAGAAAAGTATGGCATTACGTCTTGCATCATTATGTGCTTCTTAAGACATTTATCACAAGAAGAGGCGTTTGAAACGTTAGAGCAAGCATTGGCGTTCAAAAACGATATCATCGGTGTTGGTCTTGATTCATCAGAATTGGGCAATCCGCCATCAAAATTTAAAGACGTATTCAAGAAAGCCAAAGAAGAAGGCTTTAAGCTGGTCGCTCATGCAGGCGAAGAGGCAGATTTTTCGTATATCTATGAAGCTTTGGATTTATTAGAGATTAATAGAATCGATCATGGTGTGCAGTCTATAAAAAGCCCAGAATTGATGCAAAGGCTCAAAGACGAGCAAATGCCGCTGACAGTTTGTCCGAACTCAAATATCGAACTCAAGGTCTTTGAAAATTATAAAGAACACAATATCAAAGCGCTGCTGGATTATGGTTTAAATATTAGTGTCAATTCAGACGATCCAGCATATTTCAAAGGCTATATGAATCAGAACTTTATAAATATATGCGAAAACTTACCGCTAACGGAAGACGATGTTGTTACTTTAGTAAAGAACTCCTTTAACTCCTCATTTATCAGTGATGAGTTAAAAGAATCCTACTTAGCGAAGGTTGATCTTGCGTTGAAATAAGCTTTAATGCGTTTATTTTTTAGTAGTAAAGGCTTAACGGTTGATATCAATCGTTAAGCCTTTTTTATTGTTCATTTTATACCCATACTTATAAAGCAGTAATTTCTTCTATAAGCAGCGGCAAAATGACTCCAGCCTTTTCTGCTAGAGTGATATCAACGATGGTGTTTGGCGTCGGGTCGGGGTTTATCTCTATAATCTTGGCACCATTTTGCTTGGCTAGCTGTGCGAGACCTGCGGCAGGGTAAACAAGGCTTGATGTGCCAATACTGATAAATACCTCGCAATTAGCCGCTGCTTCTTCTGCAATCTGCCATGCCTGTATGGGTAAGGCTTCTCCAAACCAAACAATATCCGGTCGGATATAGCCACCACAATGCGGGCAGGTCAGCAGTGCCTCATCGAAGCTCATGGTGTTTCGGTTATCGTATGAAGTTCTTGGTTGATCTTGATAGGGTGTCTGACATTGACCACAGCAGTTGCGCCACAGATGACCATGCAGGTGAGTCACTGTGCTACCAGCTTGCTCATGCAAATCATCGACATTTTGAGTGATGAGAGTCACTTGCTGATCGGAATTTTGCGCATGGTATTGCCACTGAGCCAACGCATGGTGGGCTGGATTTGGCGCTTTATCTGCTACCAGCTGTCTGCGCCACTGATACCATGACCACACCAGCTTTGGATCACGAACGAACGCTTCAGGTGTGGCCAAATCCTCAACGCCGTAGTTCTCCCACAGTCCTGTCTGCTTGTCTCGAAACGTTGGAATGCCGCTTTCTGCTGAAATGCCAGCGCCAGTCAAAATGCAAATATGCTGTTTCGCTGCCAACAGTTTTGCCGCAAGTTTTACTTCTGCTATTAACGCTGGTGATAATTCTGCTAACATGAGCCAACCCTTGCTAATAATGGATATTTTTTCTTATGATAGACGGAATTTGGTGGCTTGTCATATTGTTCGCTGTCATCGCAGCCTTATGGTTCGCGGCAAAATCGCGCGGGGCAAAAGTAGGCGAAAAGCATAGTGGCGCAAAATCAAAAAATGCCACACCTAATGATGCTCTGCAAAAAACAACAGTGCTATTAAAGCAGTACTTTCCTGATTATCGAGTCACACGTAAGGCAAATCATTTACTCGTTAGCAAACAAGGCAAGAAAGTCGCGATGATTACGATTGATAAAAAGATTGCTGCAAGTCAGCGCCGTCTAGGTGAGATACCAGTGATTAATTACCACAGAGTCCCCAGCCGTGACCAACTGACTGCAAATCTACAAGAGGCAGAGTAAATTTTGCTATATAGTCAATTCTCTATAAATTGGGTACGTTGTCAGTCTCGCTCAGTCTACTATTTGTAGTACTTTCACTCGGCTTCCTTGTATCCAAATTATACCGAACCGACTATAGGTGAGAGCCTCAGAAGTATACGGGCACAGAAAAACCGCAAACATTTTGAAGTGTAGGTCTGATGAGTATGGGCAGTTTAGGGCAGTGCTAAGGAAGTGGTGGAGCGAGGTTGCAAACATCATAATTGGTGCGCTCGGCGGGAATCGAACCCACGACCCTCGGCTTCGGAGACCGATACTCTATCCAACTGAGCTACGAGCGCATAATACGAGTTGACTGCTAGGTTGCTTAATACTGCGTTTAATTGAGTATTATTGGCAGGGCAGTCTGTCGAAAAATAAAGACCGCTTAGTCTAACAAATAAAAGCCAGAAAGCCAATGAGCGAAGCCCGCTATTGACGTTTTTTAAGAAAAAACAGGATAGTCAGTAAACAAGCATGGCAATTTGCCCGTCTTTTCCCTTATAATGTCAGGGAAAATTCATATTTATAATCACCGATTACAAGTGCGCGCGCTGACGGGATGGCTGTTTGCTATTGATGACGAAATGTTTGTCGTTGAAGGAGGATAAACAGAATGTCCAAATCATGCGAGCCTTTGTATCTGTAATAAGAGAACGTGACGAATGAGAAAAGTAGTGATGTTATCGGCAGCTGCCATTCTAGGAATTGCTAGTATCGCGGTGAGCCAAGCGGAAGATGTTGCAGGCACACCTGTAACTGTCTCTGATGTAGCAGAAGCGCAAGATGTGGTCGAAAACGCGCCACAACAGTTAGGTGATGATACCCAAGCTGCCGCCGATACTACAGATGACACTGCTGCGGTCGATGCGAGCGGGCAAGCAGACGGTACTACAGATGACGCTGCGGCAACGGAAGAAGTGGCAGCAGCAGCGCCTGCGGCGGATGAAGAACCCATTCCACAAGATACGCCGCAAGTACAAAAGCTCATTGCTTTGTATCCTAATTTGATTGCTCGTATTCAGCCTGTTGCTACAGTATGTTTCGAAGACGATGAGGTTTGTGATGTAACGGCACGTTCATCAGGCCCATCTGCTGGTGATGGCCCTCGTGATGGCAAAGCAGTATACAATGCCGTGTGTCAGACTTGTCATGCTTCAGGTTTGCTTGGTTCACCTATGTTAGGGGATGCAGGGGCTTGGGGACCACGTATAGCAAAAGGTAAAGATACTCTATATACCCATGCGATCAACGGTTTCAACGCGATGCCTGCCAAAGGTGGTGCGGACATTCCGGATGAAGAAGTTCAGAATGCGGTAGATTATATGGTTGAAGCTGCAAGCTAATCTGCACAAAGTTTTTTGCTAAGCTTTTACGATAGATATTTATAAAGCGCCTATCTCATTCAATGGGATAGGCGCTTTTTTATCATAAATATTATCAATATGAGACTTCAGCTGCATTACAGTTGAAATTCGTCAGCAGTAGCCTCATTTTATGACATTACAGTATCTCTTCTAGCTATTCGTCGTCTCAAAATATTTTTACCTACATTTATAACAAACAAAGAGGTCTTCATGTCAGAAGTACCAGCACTTACGATAAAAAACTTATCCAAAACTTATGATAATGGGTTTTCAGCTCTAAAAGGAGTTGATTTAACTGTGCCACAAGGTGGATTCTTTGCATTATTGGGTCCCAATGGCGCTGGTAAATCAACCATGATTGGTATCATCAGTTCGCTGTTTAAACCGACCACAGGCAGCGTACATATTTTCGGCACTGATTTGTTGGAAAACCCCTCTGTCGCGAAACAGTATCTCGGTATCGTGCCACAAGAGTTCAATTTTAATATGTTCGAAAAAGTCGAAGATATTTTGATTACACAGGCAGGTTACTTTGGTATTCCTGCCAAAGAAGCCAAGCCTCGTGCGAAACGATTACTGACGGCACTTGGTCTGTGGGATAAACGCGATAGTAAATCACGTGAGTTATCAGGTGGTATGAAACGCCGTTTGATGATTGCACGCGCATTGATTCATAAGCCAAAATTATTGATTTTGGATGAGCCAACTGCTGGGGTCGATATCGAGCTACGCCGCTCTATGTGGGAGTTCATGCAGCAGATTAATATCGAAGAAAAAACCACTATTATTCTGACCACTCACTACCTTGAAGAAGCAGAGCAGCTGTGTAAGCGCATTGCTATCTTAGACCATGGTGAGATTCGTATTAACACGGAAATGAAAGATTTGTTGGCGCAGCTCTCGGTGGAAACATTCGTCTTTGATTTGGAAGTGCCCGTTACTAGTCAATTGGTTTTGACAGGTGTGACAGGCATAACTCAACCGGACGATCAGACACTCGAAGTGACTTTGACGGAAGGCGAGTCGATGAATAATGTCTTTGCCCAGTTATCAGAGCAAGGTATCACTGTGGGAAGTATGCGTAACAAAGCCAATCGGTTAGAAGAGTTGTTTATGCGCTTGGTAGATAAAAATATTCAAAGTGCAGATAGCATGAAGGAGGCGGGATTATGAGTCAGGAAATGATAGATCCTAATAAAACCATGTCATGGAGCAAAAAGTGGATTGCTTTTCGCACCATATTATTAAAAGAAATACGCCGGATTTTACGAATTTGGCCACAGACGCTGCTGCCACCAGTCATCACGATGAGCTTGTACTTTGTCATCTTTGGTAAAATGATCGGCTCACGTGTGGGCGAGATGGGCGGCGTGCCATACATGCAGTTTATCGTACCCGGTTTGATCATGATGTCCATCATTACCAACAGCTATTCCAACGTGGTCTCGAGCTTTTTTAGCGCCAAGTTCACCTCCAGTATCGAGGAGCTGTTGGTCTCGCCCGTATCCAAACATGCGATTTTGATGGGGTATATCAGCGGTGGTATCTTCCGTGGATTGGCCATTGGTGTCATTGTCTCGATAGTCGCGCTATTTTTTACTGACTTGGGCATTGAACATTTATTTGTGACCATATTTACGGTACTTGGCACCTCTATTCTGTTTTCGCTGGGCGGCTTTATCAATGCCGTCTTTGCCCGCTCATTTGATGATATCTCTATCATTCCAAGCTTTGTATTGACGCCATTGACGTATCTGGGTGGTGTGTTTTATTCGATGGAAAACTTGTCACCATTTTGGCAAAATATCTCGCTATTAAATCCTATCGTTTATATGGTTAACTCATTCCGTTATGGTATTTTGGGCTACTCTGATGTAAATGTCTGGTACTCGATGGCTGCTATTTTTGTATTCTGCGCAGTGTTTTATACCATTGCCTATCGCTTACTCAGTAATGGCTCACGTGTGCGTTTGTAAATTGTGCGTTTATAATATGATAGCTATTATTTTTATGAGTCGTCATTTGTCATAGTTAGCTTGTAATTGATTGACTGATAACCTTATCATAAGAGCCTAATATTGTTGGGCTCTTTTTTATGCTTAAAATTTCTGTAAGAAGTATGAGTAAGGCTTTTACAGCCACGTTATTGAGTACAATTACAATTACAAGCATTGCCATCGCAGCCCCATTTGCGACAATGGATGATTATGATTGGGTCGTCATGAAGACGCCTTTAGACCCTGCATCGTATAAGTATAATTGCCATAATGACTACAACTATGAAACTTATGATGCTTTACAAAACTGTCTTTATAACTTGAGGGAAGATGCAGATAATGCATTTAGTAAGCAATGGGGTATCAGCGATAAAGTAATTAGAGAGCGAAATGCAATTTATATTAAAGTCGCTAATCGTAAAAACCCACTAGTATTTGTTGATTACTCCAGTCCTTATGAGGAGGATTTTAATCCTTATTATTCGCTACAAGACTACGATAAATCACAGAAATTGCTAACAATACATCAAAGCTTTTATGAAGGAGAGAGCTTGACGGTAGTTAATTTGGCTACTGGGTTTTGGCAATATTTTAGTCTCAGAAAGCTAAGTGTCTCTCCTGATATGAGATACATAGTCGGTTTTGAAAGTGAAATGGGAGCGACGGAACATGTCAATATTTTGGAGCGACAAAATAGTGGTTACTATGAGGGCTACTATAAACAAGTCTATAGCAGTAGTGAAGATTCAAAAAACTACGACAGTCATAAAAAGTTTTATCAAGCAGATAAAGCGCAGCAGGTTTATGATAGCGAAACCTTTACTTGGGTAGATGATACTGAGTTTAATGGTGACAAGTTCTATGTGGATTCTTTTTATAAGTTAAATGAAGCAGATTCAGCGGCTTTTCGAGTACGCTATACCTTTGAACGTGACGAAAAAACAGGTGCGTGGCAAATGCGCAAAGGTAGCGTCTAGTGATTTATATCTCTTTTAATGTAAGGATAACGTTGATTATCGCAGGGCTATTTGTCTTAATCACAATAGCACCTTTAAATGCCCAAGCAGCGTCTTCAGCGTTGTCTTCAGCATTAGTACCATCGACAAATAAAGAGGTATGGATAAAAGTCCCAGCACCTGTGGCGATAGACTGGCAGCAGGAAGGCAGTTGTCGATACGATCACACTGAATATCAAACGTTTACAGATTATAAAAACTGTATTTTTAACTCGTTGGAGCACAGTGATAACTTAAAAAGCCAAAAATGGGGCTTGAGTGACCATGTTATTCGAGAAAAAGATACTATTTATATCCGTACACCTTATATCAGCACACCTTCTATCAGCACACCTTCTATCCGTACACCTTCTATCCGTACACCTCATCATAAGCAGCCATTGGTATTTAAGGATTATCTTGAACCGTTTGAAGAAGAGTATAGGGCTCATTATCAATTGCAGGATTATGATAAATCACATCATCTGTTGCAGTTACTACGTACGATGTATGAGACACAGTCAACGATTATCATCGATTTAAATACAGGACATTGGCAAGAGCTCTACGCTACTGACCTTATGTTTTCAGACGATATGACTCATATTGTGGGGTTTAATGGTAGACAAGGTATGACTCAAGACATCGTAATATGGGAACGTCAAAAAGATAGCAATGATGGACGCTATACAACGGTATTTAGTAGCAATAAACTGTATGAGCAACAGTATGATGATAATAAAAAGCATGAGGTATACGAAGCACGAGATGTCCATTGGACAGCTGACAATAAAATTAATGTTGATTTCTTTTATAGGGTGAATCCAACAGATACCGTAGCGTCTAGAGCGCGTTATATTTATACAACCGATGATAAAGAGGGGAGCTGGCAGAGAGTTTTACCGAATAGCGATATTAATGATTAAGCAATGATAAAAAGGTCTAACTCTCATATGCAAGTAGCTCAAACAGTCGTTAAATTAACCCGTGTCTGCATGGTGAGTACATTATTTTTAATGCTATCGGTGTCAGCGCAAGCAAAATTACCCAAAGCAACAATGGATGATTATGTTTGGGAGGTCATAGACGCCCCTATTTATCCTAACTTGGGTGAGACTTGTAATAGTAAAAATGAGCTGAAACATCGAGATTGCTTGGATCAGAGTGCGATGATTTATAATCAAAATCTCATCGAAAAACTACAATTATCAAAATATGTTTCTCGTCAGCTAAACCAGACCACTATTACGATACCTAATCATGAAGCGCCTATCATATTGACCGATAAGCCTGTACAAGACGAAGACGGGGACGGCCTTAGATATGTTTATCTCATAAATCGCTACGATAAGGATAAAAACTGGCTTTACCTATCTGGACAAGTCTATGAAACTAATAACACAGTATTGATTAATCTAAACACCGGTTCTATACAAGAGTTTGAAGGATCGCATTTGACATTTTCACCAGATATGACTTATGCAGCCACGGTTAAAGTTGAGTTTCCAGGTGAAGAAGAGGTTATCATTTGGAAAAAAGACAAGTACGGTAGCTATCAGTATGATAAAAACAATATAGATTACGATAAATTTCGGCAACACTTCAAGTTTTATGACAGTCGTAAGTATAGTCCCATGCCTTATAATGCAAATCTTGAATGGGTTACCAATGATAGCTTATTAGTAGATTTTTATTTTAAGATGAATGAGCATGACACTATTGCTTATCGAGTACGATTTAATTATGTGAAGACAGAGCCTACCTCAGACTGGCAAATGATTCCCATAAAATAGCCCATTGCTGTAAAATAACGTGTTTCTGTTTCATTATATTTAAGTATGAAAGGTAAGTGATTTATGAGTATCCACGGTATTTTAGGTGAGCAAACCACGGACTATCCAACTGAGTATAGCCCAGAAACCTTGTATCCTATTGCCCGCAGTATGGGGCGCGCTGCTATTGGCTGGCAAGACGATAAGTTAATGGTTGGCGTCGATTGGTGGCAGGCATTCGAGATGTCTTGGTTAAATAAGCAAGGTATTTCACAAGTGGCCATCGCGCGCTTTAGTATACCCGCTAGTTCTCCATTTATCGTCGAGTCAAAATCACTCAAGCTGTATCTAAACAGTATAAACTTTACTGAATTTACTAATTGGGTAGAGGTGCAAACGCTAATTGCTAAAGACTTGTCAGCATGTGTGCAAGCAGAAGTAACCGTTGAGTTGTTTGGTCTAAATGATGACCTGAATGATAAAGCAACAGGCTTATTGATTGCTCAGCCTGAAGGTGTTTGTATCGATGATGCCTTAGCAGGTAGTAATGATAAAGTCGCATTATGCGAGCATCCCGATGTCTCGCTACTGAGTAACGCTGAAACGAATGTTAATTTAGAAATAGAAAGCTCTCAGTCCTACAATTTTTATTCAAATCTATTGCGCAGTAACTGTCCGGTGACCAATCAGCCCGATTGGGGCACATTGGCGGTTTCGATTATCAGTGATAAGACAGTCGACGAAGCTGCAATGCTGCGCTATATCTTAAGCTTTCGCCAGCACAATGGCTTTCATGAGCAGTGCGTGGAGCAAATATTCGCTGATTTGAGTCAATACTATGAGCCAAGCGAGCTGATGGTTCGTGCGTGGTATACGCGCCGAGGCGGTATCGATATCAACCCTTGTCGCGTGAGTGATATAAGCTTATTGCCGAAGCCAAGCCGTTTAATTCGTCAGTAGACTAAGAGTGCTTGCTAATATTCATCAAATCCGTTTATATACTTATATAGACAAATGTTATTTTGCTTTGCTTGGGAGGTCGAGATGAAAGATGCAACTGGTTTTTTGACGGCGCTAGCGGCAGCTGCTTTGTCTGTTTCTCTCATGCAATCGGCACAAGCGGAGTTTATCGAAAATCAATATAACTGTGAAGACGCTTATATGGAAGTGGCTTATGATTGTGGTAACGATGCGATTATAGTCGAAAAAAATCGTCTTAATAAAATTTATATGAGTGCTTATCGTACTTTGAATACGACACAAAAACAGCAGTTGGATAAAGAGCAGCGTATATGGTTAAAGGATCCTAATGATAAGTGTGACTTTGAATACGAAGGTCCAATGAATAATTCTGTGGTGTACGCCCAGATTTACGCTAATGTCTGTACTGCTAATGAGAGTCAGAAACGTAGTAAGGCGATTGCTAAAAAATATAATATCAAATAACAGTTTTCATTTTTTTATAAGTAAAAAAAGCGCCTATCTCATTAATTGAGATAGGCGCTTTTTATGGCACAGTCTGTGCTAATCAGACTATTTGCCGCTTACTTTTGCTATGACTTCTTCACGGCTAAGCATTTGCTTTTCTGCTTCACGGCGATTGACGTACTCGTATTTGTCTTCAGCAAGATTGCGGTCAGAGACCACGATACGATGCGGAATACCAATCAATTCAAGATCAGCAAACTTAACACCTGGACGCTCGTTACGATCGTCGAGCAACACATTGACACCTTGAGACTTTAGCTCTTCATACAGCGCAGTAGCGGTTTGCATGACGGTCTCTTCTTTCGACTTCATCGGTATGATAGCCACTTCGAACGGTGCAATCGAGTCAGAAACAGTCGGCGTTTTTGGCCACATGATACCGTTTTCATCGTTGTTCTGTTCGATTGCAGCGGCGATGATGCGACTAACACCAATACCGTAGCAACCCATCATTAGGGTAACTGGCTTGCCATCTTCACCTGAAACCTTGCAATTCATCGCTTGTGAATACTTATCACCCAGTTGGAAGATATGACCCACTTCGATACCGCGTTTGATTTTTAGGCTACCTTTACCGTCAGGAGAAGGGTCGCCCTCTTGCACATTTCGAACATCGACGATGCGGGTGAGACGGGTATCGCGTGCCCAGTTCATACCAATAGTATGTTTGTTAACTTCATTCGCACCAGTGACAAAGTCTGATAAGGCTGCTGCCGAGCGATCGACAAACACAGGCATATCTAAGTCAACACCGATATAACCTTTATGCAGACCAGCTGCTTTCAGTTCTTCATCAGAAGCTAGCGTCAACGGCACGTTTGCTTCTTCGATTTTTTCTGCTTTGATGGTGTTTAATTGATGATCACCGCGCAGCACAATCGCAATCAGCTGTGGCTCATCGTCTTCGGTATGACCATGAACGATTAAGGTTTTGACTGTGGTTGATAATGGGATGTCTAAGTGTTCTGCAACCATTTTACAACTGGTCATATCTTCGGTTAAGACGTCTTCACGCGCCATCTTAGGCGGCTGACGCTCAGCAGTGCTGACAGATTCTGCTAGCTCAACGTTGGCTGCATAGTCGGATGAGTCTGAGAATGCGATATCGTCTTCGCCACTGTCTGCCAAGACATGAAATTCATGCGAGGCAAAACCACCTATAGAGCCTGTGTCCGCTTGTACTGCACGAAAATCGAGACCCAAGCGGGTAAAGATACGCGTATAAGCGTCATACATATCATGATAAGTTTTAGCCAATGAGGCCTGATCAACATGAAATGAATAAGCATCTTTCATGGTGAACTCACGCGCACGCATTACGCCAAAACGTGGACGAATCTCATCACGAAATTTACCTTGAATCTGAAAGAAGGTAATCGGTAGCTGTTTATAACTACGTAGCTCGCCTTGAGCAAGATTGGTGATGACTTCTTCATGGGTTGGACCAAGCACAAAGTCGCGATCATGGCGGTCTTTAAAGCGCAACAGCTCAGGACCGTAATCGTCAAAACGTCCGGTCGTTTGCCAGAGTTCTGCTGGCTGAGTCATTGGCATGAGCACTTCTTGTGCACCGACATTTTGCATCTCTTCACGAACAATACGTTCGACTTTTTGTAAGATGCGCAGCCCCATAGGCAACCAAATATATAGTCCAGAAGCGATTTTGCGAATAAGACCCGCGCGCACCATCAATTGGCTAGAGGCGATATCAGCATCACTAGGGGTTTCTTTTAGAGTGGCAAACAAAAATTGACTGGCTTTCATAAATAAAGCGTAACCTTATCAACGATAAAAAAAATAAGAAATAGTAGGATGTTGAGCGTGTGGCTGAGAGTTTCAGAACCGCCGCAAGCTTACCTTTATTACTTGGTAATAGGCTAGGACATCGCCTAGCTAAAGGATGATTTCACAAAAAATACTTCAGTAACTACTTCCTGCATACAGCAGGGGAAGTTTTTAATTTATGCATCAATATATCGGGCTATTCAAACACCAATTTTCAGGCTAGAAGCCCGAAAAATAAATATATGCTGACATTTTTGTTCATGCAATCTGACTATGTTAGGTAAAGTTTGCCTAAGACGCAATGACTTTTTGTTTTTTCAGGCCGAACGTGACGTAAACAGGTAAATATCACGACAGTAACCCGATGATTTGCTGATTTTAAAGGCATTTGTGTGGAAATGTGTGGAAAGATATCGTGCTTTACATAGAGGTATTCATTAAAAATTATGTAGAGGATTGGTAGTTATTACTTGAAGTCGTTGCTCAAAAATAGCATTTATCATTTAGGACGTGATCTTTTGTATAGTCCTGACTGTGTAGTCCTAAAAGTATGTAGTTATAAAAATAAACGATGAAACTTTAAAGGTGCTTATATGAACCGTCCTGATAATCGCTCTCCTATTGATAACCGTTCGACTAACACACAAGCGAAAAAACCCATTGCTTTGATGTCGTGGCTGGTGTTACTTATTGGGTTGGTCGCTATCGTTTTTGCTATCTATACTGCTCAAAATATAACTGAAGAAGCGCCGATAGAAACCATCACTCGTGAGGGTGTGGTCACGAAGATTCAGCAGCTCAATCGCCTGCAAACGGTCGCCTTTAGCGTAGATACTGTCATCACAAGCCAGCGTCCAGGGAGCTGGATGAAGTTATGGCAAGATGAGCAAAAGGGCTTGTTTATCGCCCGTGGTCGCGTAGAGGCAGGGATTGATCTGAGTGCATTGACGCCTGGAATGGTGCAAGTGATACCACCTACTACAGCGCAAATTAATGCCAGACTAGAGGAAGCGCAGGGAGGCGATAACAATACATCAGCTACTCCGGCTTCTATAATGCCGCAGATTAATATTACTTTGCCGCCTTCAGAGATATTTTCAGTCTATTTGGATGATATCGAAATTTATGATTGGCAGACAGGGGCTTTTGGCATGATGCAAGTGGATCCTAAGATATTTGACCAAGCACAGAGTATGGCCAAAAAAGAAGTGCTTGAACGTGCTTGTCGCGGTGATGTCATGAATATGGCACTACAGAACGCCCAAACGCAGTTGCAGCAACTGTTTGCTTTGACAGGTGCAATTGTGACGGTTACCACTCAAGGTGCAGGCGCGTGTCAATTACCAGCAAGTACGTCGTAGATTTTAAGACCTAAATGCTTATCGAGGGCTCTAATCAGGGCGTATCTTGATTTTTAGCCCACTTACTTGCTTCCATTCAGATTGAGGACACACCCTAATATTTTTAGTTTGAAATTATCGATAACCACGCTACCATAGTGGTATATAATGAATTTATTCTAAAAGAAGAATAAAGTACTGCTGAAACCAATTTTTCAAAGCCTACGTCTAAATGATGACACGCCCTAGAAAAATTTATAACAGTCTTATAAATATTGATGATAAGAAAACTCATATAATATAAGAGGTGATGCATATGACAATTTTCAATAATCAACCTGCTACTAATGATAAGCGCGATAAATCGAATAAAAACCTCAAGCTGACAGAAAGACTTCCGTTTGCGACATGGATATTGTTAATTATCAGCTTCACCTTATTAGCATTTGCTTTGTATAGCATTCTAATAAAAACATTAGAGACGCCCAATAATACTCACAATGTTGATGTTCCCGAAAGCACTATGACGGAAGTTAAGTAGCGAAGCGGTTAGTCAGTCACGTGTCTTTTAGCCAATAGACCTTATTCTATGAATATTCGTCTCCCTATGATGCCATGCTTCATTATTTTTTAAATTCAGCAATCGCCAGTTGCCGTACCGCTTTGTGTTCGACCATTGGTGCGGGGTAATCTACCTTCCCAAACATATCGTCGGTGTTGATAGCTTTACGTATCTTGTCTTCGCTATGCAAGGTGCTGGCAGGCATATCCTTTAATTCAGGTAACCATTCCTTTATAAACTCCCCATCAGGGTCATGCGTTTTGGCTTGGCTAAAGGGATTCATAATACGGAAGTAGGGTGCAGAGTCCGTACCGGTCGAGGCGCTCCATTGCCACCCGCCATTATTTGAGGCAAAGTCGCCGTCTATCAGCTGCTGCATGAAATAGCGCTCGCCCCATCGCCAATCAATCAATAAGTCTTTGGTCAAAAACATCGCGGTTACCATGCGCAAGCGATTGTGCATAAACCCTGTGGCATTTAAGCAACGCATCGCGGCATCGACTAAGGGCACACCAGTCCTGCCCGTACACCACGCATCAAAATCATCTTCATTGTATGACCAATTAATCTTAATATCGGTCTCATGTTTATAAGCCTGATGCTGAATAAGCTTTGGTTTATCCGCTAATACATGACGATAAAAGTCTCGCCACGCCAGCTCACTGATCCAGCGGTTAATATCTTCATTGTCGCCATCATTACCATGCAGTTGCTCTTGTGCTTTAGCCGCTTGCAAGTAGCAAAGTCTGGGACTGATGACCCCAATCGTCAGATACGCTGACAACTGACTGGTGGCGTGCAAGCTTGGTACATCGCGGCTCACATCGTAGTTATGAATGTCATCCGCAACGAATTGATCTAAGCGGTGACAGGCGGCGACTTCTCCAGCAGGATAGGCGTCACGTGCGTTAGTAAGCTGTGCCTCACTATCAATATGACTGAGCTGAGTATTATCTGCTAACGACTGTTGATAATTTTTAACCACTTTTTGGCCTAATGCTTCTATCGCGTCAACGGTGTTTGCTGCCTTTTTTGAGATTTTCAAAGCAGCCTTGTTGCTATCGGTGTTGTTATCGATTGCTAAAGCTTTATGCATTTGTATGTTGCTAACTTCCAAGGTATGCCGCCACTTTTTATAAAATGGGGTAAATACCTGATACATACTATCGTCATTGGTGGTGATGCTTTTCGGTGGTAAAATGCATTGATCATGCCAGCGCATAAACTCGATGTCGTTTTTTGCTAGCAGCTTGTTCGCTTGCTCATCGCGTTCAATCTCATTGCCCTCGTATTCATGATTGGCCATGACGCCGCTAATATTATTGGCTGCACATAAGGCATTTAATGAATCCGCACAATCAGAGAAACTGTCGCAAACTTGTACATGCAAGGTGATATTTAATTGTTTGTGCAAGTCATTTGCCAATATAGGCAAGGTACGGGCGATATGATCGAGTTGAACCAATGACATATCGTGCGTTTGCCATTGCTCAGGCGTGAGGAAAAATACAGCGCTTACTGATGCGTCATTATCATGGGCACGCTCACAAAGCGCTGCTAAAGCGGTGTTGTCATGTAGGCGTAGATCACAACGAAACCACATCAAATAATGGGCGGGACTTAGGTTGGTATTATCATTGTTATTGTCAGTGTTGTTATCAATGGTATTGGTAGTTGCCGACGCAGTGTTAGACATTAAGTATCCTCATATTAATCAATCGCAATCATAAACAAAACTATGAATAAAAGTATGCTAGGATAAGTTTTTGGATGCAATTGATTTACTCATTGAGTAACAAATCCTCATCATTTTATGCTTAATCGCTATGACAGCCAATCTATGGCTGCTGTATTTTAAGGTCACACCATGCACGTGAAGTTTTGCGGGTTTACCGACGTAGCTGATATTCATACCGCCACCCAATTGGGTGTAGATGCGGTCGGCTTGGTATTCTATCCGCCTAGTCCGCGTGCTGTGACCATGGAACAAGCCAAAACCTTAAGCACCGCCGTTCCTGCCTTTGTCAGCGTCGTCGCCTTGGTGGTTAATATGTCACACGAAGCGCTGGTTGAACTGGCTGATAATGTCGCATTTGATATCATTCAATTCCACGGTGATGAAAGCCCTGAGCAGTGCCAACAACTGGCAAATGCGGTCAATAAACGCTGGATAAAAGCCTTACGCATCAATGCGGAGCAAGACACCCTTGCTAGCGTGAGCGCGTGTATTGATAGCTTTGCAGCGGCAGGGGCGAGTAGTATTTTGCTCGATGCCTATCATCAGCATAAATATGGTGGTACAGGGGCGCGCTTTGATTGGAGCCTTATTCCTCACCATAGCTCGTTACCGATTGTCCTAGCAGGCGGTCTTGATACCCAAAACGTCGCTGCGACGACAGCGCTGCCCATTTATGCCGTTGATGTCAGCGGTGGCATCGAGGCAGTTAAAGGTAAAAAAGATGCTGCCAAAATGCGCGCCTTTATGAAAGCGGTCAAACGCGATCGATGGCAAAGCGTGACGGTCACTGACGCCATCTAAGCGATTGATAAAGCACCTTTATCCTTATTTGGTCGTTATTCCGATTTTCTGCTTAAATCTTATTTTTTCGTTCTCCACTATTTATATTAAAAAATACCACTTATTACAGTAGGAATTATCATGAGTCATGTCGCTAACAAAGATTTATCAGCCACGGCACAAGCCGTCAATACTTTTACCAATCCAACTGATGTACAAGACTTCAATCAGTATCCCGATGCCCGTGGGCACTTTGGTGTGCATGGCGGTCGTTTTGTCTCTGAAACCTTGATGGCAGCACTGGAAGAGCTAGAAGCGTTATATACCAAAGTCAAAGCCGATCCAGCGTTTTGGGAAGAGTATCATAATGATTTGGTCAATTATGTCGGTCGTCCAACACCGCTTTATCATGCTAAACGTTTGAGCGATGAGATTGGTGGTGCGCAAATTTACTTTAAGCGTGAAGACCTGAACCACACGGGCGCACATAAAGTAAATAACACTATTGGTCAGGCACTGCTTGCCAAAATGTGTGGCAAACAACGTATCATCGCTGAGACTGGTGCAGGACAGCATGGCGTAGCGACTGCGACGATTGCCGCACGTTTAGGGCTAGAGTGTATCGTCTATATGGGTGCCGACGATGTTGAGCGTCAAAAAATGAACGTCTATCGTATGCGTTTACTTGGTGCCACTGTCGTGCCGGTTACTTCTGGCTCACGCACGCTCAAAGATGCGATGAACGAAGCCATGCGTGATTGGGTTACCAATGTCGATAGCACGTACTATATTATTGGTACGGTTGCAGGCCCACATCCTTATCCGCTCTTGGTTCGTGATTTCCAAGCGATTATCGGTAAAGAAGCACGCATTCAGCATCTAGAGAAAACAGGCAAATTACCAGATGCGTTGGTTGCTTGTGTCGGTGGTGGCTCAAATGCCATTGGTTTGTTCTTTGACTTCCTAAATGATACTGACGTGAAAATGTATGGCGTCGAAGCCACAGGTGATGGTATCGAAACAGGTCGCCATTCAGCGCCACTAGCTGCTGGTCGTATCGGCGTACTGCACGGTAACCGTACTTACCTGATGGCGGATGATGATGGTCAAATCCAAGAGACGCATTCTATCTCAGCTGGATTGGATTATCCTGGCGTTGGTCCAGAGCACAGCTTCTTAAAAGACATGAAGCGCGTTGAGTATGTCGGCTGTACCGATAAAGAAGCGCTAGAAGGCTTCCATGAAGCCACGCGTAAAGAAGGTATTATTCCTGCGCTTGAGACTGCCCATGCCGTCGCTTATGCATTGAAACTGGCCAAAACCATGACACCAGATCAGACAATCATCGTCAATATGTCAGGTCGCGGTGACAAGGATCTGCATTCAGTGATGAAGGCAGAAGGGATTGAGATGTAGATGAATAAGAAATATCAAATTTTCATCAGTTCTACGTACGTGGATTTGGTAGAACCACGTAGTAAAGTGATAGAGGCAATCTTAAAGCTCTATCACTTTCCTATTGGTATGGAGATGTTTAGTGCAGCTGATGATGAGCAGTGGCAAATCATTGAAGAAACTATCGATTCTAGTGACTTTTATATAATATTAGTTGGAAATCGCTATGGTAGTCTTACGAAAGAGGGAATAAGTTTTACTGAAAAAGAGTACGATTATGCAAAGAAGATAGGTGTTCCAATTTTAACATTTGTTAAAGATGAGACCTTGGCTACTACTCCTCAAGAAAGAGAAAATGACCCTGCAAAGATTCAGAAATTGCAGGATTTTAGATTAAAAGTTCAAGAAAATAAAATGAGAGAGGTGTGGACGAACTCTGATGATTTAGCTCATAGGGTTAGTATGGCACTAATGAAACAGATTCCTCGCAAAAACCGTGTAGGTTGGATTAGGGGTGATTCAATATCGGAAGATGCTACTAAAGAATTAGTTGCGTTATCAAAGGAAAACAGAGAGTTAAAAGAAGAGTTATCTCAGTTGCGGGAGTTAATTGGTGAGAGAAACCCTGTTATAGAATTAGATTTGCATGATGTAATCTCAGTAGATCTAGCTATTCCTCAAGTTGAATGGAATGAATTTCTCATAGATTCTCTTGAAGCGTTACCATTAGAGGTGCCAGAAGGTTTGGAAGAAGAGTTGTCATTATCTTCTATTAGGGAATACAACAAAAATATTCCCTCACCATTAGCTATTGATGATTATAACCAGAAAATTAAAGAATACTATTTATCTACTTTTTCCAAACCTTTTGATTTCTCTATAAAGAATGACGGTAATAGTAAAGCCAATTATATTGATGTTTACATTAAATTCCCAGATTTTGTTAAAGTTGTCGAAAGTGTAGATATAGAAAATAAGTCTTATCCTAAAGATATATTCCCAGAGAACCCAGTTGAAGCTGCTCAAAAAAGATTAATGACTAAGCGAAGAATGGGATATTTATTTCCCAGTATGTTCAGTAGTAATGACTATATTACTTCTTTTCCTTCAATGAAAAACTTACCAAGTTTTGATAATAAGAACTTCACTCTCAAAATTCAAAAAAACAGCGTCATAATAAATACCCCATATCTATTACATACGCGTTATGAAGAAATTTTGGATGAACTGGTTATAATTCCTTTATGTACAGGTCGTGGAGAAATATCTCTTAACTTCATATGTGAAGAAATGGAATCATCCGAATCTTTGATTATACCAATTACTGTAAGTACAGATAAAACCTTAGATTTTAAAAGAGAAACCCTATGACTAGAATTGAAAGCACCTTTGAAACCTTAAAAGCACAAAATAAAAAAGCCCTGATTCCTTATGTAATGGCAGGCGATCCCAATCCAGAGACGACAGTAGGCTTGCTTCATGACTTAGTCAAGCATGGTGCAGATATGATCGAATTGGGCTTACCCTTCTCTGATCCAATGGCCGATGGCCCAGTCGTTGCCTTGGCAGGAGAGCGTGCATTGGCTGCCGGTACGAGTACCCGTGATGCGCTAAAAATGGTCGCTGAGTTTCGTCAAACAGATACACAGACGCCAATCATTTTGATGGGCTATCTCAATCCTGTTGAAATCATTGGTTATGATAACTTTGTTGCGCTGTGTGAGCAGTCTGGCGTCGATGGTATCTTGATGGTTGATTTACCACCAGCAGAGGCGGGTAGCTTTACCCAGCACTTAACTGACAACTCGATAAATGAGATTTTCTTACTATCACCAACCACTTTGCCTGAGCGCCGTAAGCAAGTATTAACCCATTGTGGCGGTTATATCTATTATGTATCATTGAAAGGCGTGACAGGTTCAGCAACGCTAGATACAGCTGCTGTGGCGACCCAAGTGCAAGCCATTAAAGCCGAGACAGACCTTCCAGTATGTGTCGGGTTTGGTATCCGTGATGGGGCTTCTGCAAAAGCGATTGGTACTCATGCGGATGGGGTGATCGTTGGCAGTGCGTTGGTACAGAATTTTGCTGATATAGATGCGAGCGATGCGACGGCTGTTGCGGCTGCTCAGCAAAAGATCATGGCTAAGATGGACGAGCTACGCGGCGCGTTGGATAGCTTGAGCGTTTAGATTTATATAGTCATTGCCTTATATGGCGATCGCTATAGAAATCATCGATATAGCAGAATGGGTCGCGTTTGCTGATGGCAGGCGACTCATTAGCACTCATCATCGACATTATATAAGTTCCGCTGTATGAACCTGAGAAATAGTCAATAGCGTAGCCACGTTGATTTACGGTTTATAAAGACTTAATATTTATGAGCGCTGAGTATTTATGAGCGCTGAGTATTTATAAACACAAGATCAAATGACTTTGCTAAATTTAGTTTACGAGTGTAAACTAATATAATTATGATAGTGGTTTTTAAAATAGCATTTGTTGATACTCCTATCGCTGATCTTTATCCATAAGTACGATAGACTGCGATATGGATATGTAAACGTGTCCCATAACTGCTCATGTTATGCTGGTATTTGACACTTTGTTTAGACAACCATTAAACTCTCAAGGACAAGGGAATGAGCCAACTTGTCGATAAGCCTTTGATGATGGCAAATAATATGACTGATACAATAACAAAACCTGATATGACTAATAACACTGAAAAAAACAACGTCGAGCCGAACGGCAACACCGCTGGGCAATCGTGGTTTAATCGCTCGGTACCAGGTATCAAGCAGCAATTGACAGCGCCTTTGACAGCAGTAGAGACTGAACCGTCAACCAAGTGCAGTAATTGTCATTCGATGATTACCAACACGGCGCTGATTTTTAACTGTTATGTGTGCCCGCACTGCGATCATCATTTACCGATGAGTGCTCGCGAGCGTCTGCATTGGATATTGGATCAAGTAGATGGTGAGCTTGGGCAAGAATTTACGGCAAAAGATCCGCTGAGATTCGTCGATAGTAAGCCATATCCAAAGCGTATGAGTGAAGCACAAGAAAAAACGGGCGAATCTGAAGCGCTGATTGTCATGTATGGTAAGTTGCGCAATCTTGACGTCGTCGCTTGTGCTTTTGATTTCCGCTTTATGGGCGGCTCTATGGGGTCAGTCGTCGGCGATCGATTTGTCCAAGCGGCAGAAAAAGCGCTTGAAGATAAAGTACCTCTAGTTTGCTTTGCAGCCTCAGGCGGTGCACGTATGCAAGAGGGGCTGTTGTCTTTGATGCAGATGGCTCGTACCGCAGCAGCAATTGAACGCTTAAGAATTGCTGGCGTGCCGTATATCGTCGTGCTGACCAATCCCGTTTATGGCGGTGTGACCGCATCGCTCGCTATGCTCGGTGATATCCATCTAGCAGAACCAAAAGCCATGATTGGCTTTGCTGGCAAGCGTGTGATTGAGCAAACCGTCCGTGAGACATTAGAAGAACCATTTCAGCGTGCCGAATTCTTGTTAGAGCATGGCGTGGTCGATGAAGTGGTACATCGTCATCAGCTTATCGATACCATTTATCGCTTGCTGGCGAAGTTATGTGGCGTTCCTAATGTTAATGCTTAGCACCAAATAAACAGCGGATTGAGTTTATAAGTTTTATAACTGCTTAGCAGCGTGTTAATATCTCTAAAATATGCAAAACTCCTTAATAGCATTTATCGTCATATAACGGTAAATGCTATTTTTGGTTTTAGTTAGCAGATACACGGTTTTTATTTTCATAAAATTATATATAGGTTTGCCCCATGTCTGATTCTCAAGCTTCTAATCCCGCTAGCCCCAATGATAAAGCCGACTTAACGGAATGGCTTGATTATATGCAGCAGATACACGTCTCAGCGATAGATATGGGCTTGTCGCGCGTGTTGCCAGTCGCTGAATCACTGGGTGTGGTACAGTCAGCGAAAGATGATGCTTATGTATTTACTGTGGCAGGCACCAATGGTAAAGGCTCAACGACGGCAGTGATTGCACAGATGTGCCAAGCAGCAGGCTACAAGACAGCTCTCTATCAATCACCGCATTTGAGTGCCTTTAACGAGCGGGTACGCATCAATGGCGAAATGGTCAGCGATGAGACATTAATCAACGCTTTTAACAAAGTAGAAGCGGCACGGTTACAGTGCGCTTTGACCTTATCTTTTTTTGAGATGACGACATTGGCTGCTTTATTGATATTTGCCGAAGCCGATTGTGATGTATGGGTATTAGAAGTGGGACTTGGTGGGCGCTTAGATGTCGTCAATATTATCGACCCTGATATGGCAGTCATTACCAATATTGGTATCGATCATGTCGATTGGCTCGGTGACAATGTCGAAGATATTGGCCGTGAGAAAGCAGGAATCTTACGCAATGGTATTCCCCTGATTTACGGCGCTACCGACATGCCAACCAGCGTGCAACAGGCTATCGATAAGAATCAAGCAACTTGTTATCAAGTAGGGCAAGATTTTCATTATCGCGAGATCGATGCAATTACTTGGCAATATAGTAATGCCGCTGTTACTCTACAATTGCCACGACCAGCACTGTCGTTAACCAATACTGCCAATGCCTTATCAGCAGTGTTAGCCAGTTCATTAGAGATCGATATTGCTGCTATTGAGCAAGCGCTAAAGACAGTTAAATTGGCAGGTCGCTTTGATTATAGAAAGTTAGAGAATCGTCACTGGCTATTTGATGTGGCACATAACGAGCAAGGGGTTGAGTTTTTATTGGCGCAATTATCACCGCTCTGGCAGCAGCATGTGGCGAAGCAAAATAGTGATGAACAAACCAATAGCGCACCTGCAACCATTAAAATGCTATTTTCCATGCTGGCGGATAAAGATATCGACAAGGTCGTGCAGCGTTTGACCGAATCAGGCTTGCCGATTAGTGATTGGTTCATCGCTGAAATTGATTATCCACGCGCGGCAAGTACTCAGCAGTTGCAAAGTATCTTAAGCAACTATGTGGATAGTGCGCAAATACATGAGTTTAAACGTTTATCAGAAGCGACGCAGGCCGTTATAAATGGCAGTCAACCACAAGATCTTATTGTCGTTTGTGGCTCCTTCCATACTATTGGTGAGGCATTGGCGGCACTTGAAAAATGAGAAATTAAGTGAAAATATGACGGGTTTAATGTTAATCTTAACAGCAGCGTGAGAGCAGACAGCATAAAAAATATACTTTATAATCAAAGAGCTTTTGCAAACAAAGATACTTTTTATAAGGTATTTTATAAAGTGCTTTATAAAAAGTACTTTCATAAAGAATAGCTTTCATAAAAAAGTGCTGTTATAAATATGACATAATCTTTGAGAAATGATGGCAGTAACTGGCGGCAATGGCTATATTATCAAGACGACTGGTAGGATATTAGCTGATAGGGTTTTAACAATAACCGCGCTGACCAATCAACCTTATTACCAACTAAGAGACGTAAACGGATGAACTTTTCGAGACAAGCCTTATTGGGCATTGGGATGATTATCGGCGGTAGCGTGATGCTATATGCCATGGTGCAACAAATTGGTGATGGTAATACATCCGAGTCAGCGACGGTAATGGTTGATAAGCCAAGTGCCGAGCAAGAGGCGCCGCAGCCACTGACCACTGACATCGACACTGAAAAGCGTATCCTGGCGCAAAAGCAAAAAGAACGTGCTGCGCGGGTAGCTGAGCAAGAAAAACGGGCGCAGCAGTTTTTGACGGAGCAAGAGACTGCGGAGGCGCAAGCCTTGGCAAAATCGCGTGCGGAAAATCAGCAGTATATGGCCAATAGTGCACCAACTGCCGATGATGACGACAGTTCAGAAGCTGCTCAAAATGTGGTTCAACCCTCAAGCGCACAGCCTAGTACTAATGATGAAGCAACTGCCACGGCGACCAACACGAGCGATAGCGATAAGCAAAAGGCCGCTCAAGCCCAGCAACAAGAAGCCAAAAAACAGGCCGCACTAAAAGAACAAGCTGCCGCCAAAAAAGAAGCAGAAGCCAAACGCCAAGCGGAAGCTAAAAAGCAAGCTGATGCTCAGACCATGGCTGAGAAAAAGAAACAAGCGGTGGAACAAGCAGCAGAAGCCGCCAAAAATGAGCCACCAAAATCGCCTTCTGACTATCAAGTAAAAAGAGGTGATGGGCTGATAAAACTGGCGCGGCAATACAACATGCCCGTAGAAGTTTTGGCACAAGCGAATAACCTTTCGCCATCGACATCGCTACAATTGGGTCAGAGTATTACCATTCCATCGCGTAAGCAGGTGGATCGTTTGGCACGTGAAGCAGTAGCAGCTGAACAGGCTCGTGAAGAAAAACGCAAAAAAGAAGATGCGCTCGCAAAAAAATCGACTGATGCCAAACGCGATGCTCAGCAAAAACTCAGTGAAGCCCGTAAAGAAGTCAAAGAAACCGATGCCAAAGGCAGCTTTGGGGTGCAGGTTGCCTTGGCGAATGACCAAGCTAAAGCCGATGAGCTGGCCAAAAAATTCAAATCAGCAGGCTACCAAGTGAAGACCAGCGCCACCAGTCGCGGCGTCCGAGTCGTCGTCGGTCCTGAGCGTGGCAAAGTCGCTGCCTTGGCACTAAAAGACAAAATCAATAGTGATCCCAAAGTAAATACGACGAGCGCTTGGGTGCTTTATTGGCGTTAAAATAGAGGCTTGTCTACTATCATTAAATGATTACATCTGAATAGACGAGACATTTTTCAAGATATTGGTTGGGTCTTTATTCACTTCCTATCAAAACACGACAGTTACTGTCGTGTTTTTTTGCTTTATAGATTGCCGATTGGCACATCCTTAGTTAAGATGAGCGCCATTTTATTATCTCTTTTTGTATAACCTGTCAGCCTATAAAGGCTGCCCTGCTGTGATCGGCCCGTCATGGATTCATTGTGAATGATGACACTCAGCCAATCACTTTCATATTGTATAAGGTAAAACCATGTCATTTGGCGTTATATTTTTAATATTGGCTGTTGGGTTTTTAGGGCTAATTACGTTACCAAAGCTATTGAAAAAACCCCCAGTCGTTGAGCCTGATCCAAAGCCAGTGCGCGGCGATGAGCTGGCTATTTGGCCATTTGCACCGATGCCCATCATGACCGATACCGAGGTAATATTTTTTAATAAGTTAAAAAATGCATTGCCGGAATATCACATATTTGTCCAAGTTCAGCTGTCACGCATCATCGAAGCCAATAGTGATGAGACCTCTGAGCGTAGCTTTTGGTTCAATCGTATCTGCCGTCAAAGCGTGGATTATGTGATCGTGGATGTCGATGCTCAGACTACATTAGTCGCTATAGAGCTTGATGATTGGACGCATAGTAGCAAAGCACGTCAAAAAGCAGACGATAAAAAAGACAAAGCTCTAGCCAGTGCAGGCATTGCCATGATTCGCTTTCACGCTGAGCGCATGCCCAGTGCCGATATGCTCAGATATGAGCTGATGCAAGTGATTGAGAGTTATTGATAAAGTATCTTTGGTAGACAATTGAAAGATACTAGGGCTTGTCTTCAATTCACTCGATAGTCATCTAAATGGGCTAAAAATGGCTAAATCTTGCCAAACATCGTCAAATAGCTGGTTAATATCCCGATATTATCTGCGCTATTTTTCTTGTTTGACGGCAATTTATCTCATTTTTATCACCATTTTTGAAATGAAGACACGCCCTAAAAGAGCGGCATTTATTTTTTGTGTAACATTGCTGTTATATCAGATTACTTTATAGATAAGTTGTTTAAATAAGAGTATTATCATTTTATTTCAAAGCAAACTTAAGTTTTCTAAATTGATATGAGCGTTCTTTAACTATGTGAGCTTCTTTTGCTTAGTTGGATCACGTTCTTGCTGTCTTGACTCTTTAAAACATCTCTATAAAGGACTGTGTAATGAAACTTTTTAAATTGACTGCATTAGCACTAGCCAGCACGTTAGCATTAGCAGGCTGTGGCGATGACAATGATAACAACACCTCTTCTGGTAATGGTAACAATACTCCAGAGGTTCCAATTAAACCGCCTGTTGATAATAGTTTGTCTGAGCTTGAGCAAGCAAAAGAGATGATTCGTACTGCCAAGCTGTTTGTCAGTGATAATAAAGCGGTTACAGATGCTTATGAAGATGTCAGTGATATCCTCACAGAAAAGCAAGATACACGACTTGGCTACACCTTCGATATCCCAAGTGATCTGAAATACTATATGGAAGAGACTGATGTATCACAGCTCACAGCAGCTGACATTACTGCACTGGCCAATGATGAAGAGTTTGAAACAGCACTGGGCAATATAGCCTTAACCCCAGAAAAAGGGTTTTTAGCGACATTAAATGCTGATGGGAAGTTTACATTAACTGGTAGCACCAAAGTCAATATCGAAGAATATGATTACGTATATAATCCGAAAACAGGTCTATATGACCCTGTTGTTGATAAAAAGGACGTTTTCACCGTAGCGTTTGATGGTTTTGAAGATGCGCTGATTTCTAATACCAGTACGACTAACTTCAATGGTAACTTGGGTTTCAAGAGTATTAAAATTGGTACTGGTACGGACGCCATTAACCTCAGCTCAAATACTAAAGGGGCTACAGTCAGCGGTCAATTCAGTGATAAAGTCATGGTCAATGATGAGTTTGATATCAATGATGCAAATAGAGAAGGTATCACTTTAGAAAAGGCTGTCATCAAATTAAGCAGTCTAAAGTTGACGGCTAACGATAGTGTAATCGAAGCAAAGGATTTTGAATTTGCTGCACTAGATGTCAGCAAAAAGCTGGCAGACAATAGCTTAGTGGTCAGAACCATTCCTTATAAACTTGCTATAACTGGCAAGATGACGAAGCAAAAACCTGAGACTGATGTAACGATTACCTTAAATGCTACTGCCAACGATGCTGATATAAAGAATTTCTTGATAGTGACTGACGCAGGTAATATTGAAGAGACCGCCAACAAATACATAGGTATGGAAATTGTGTTGGCGATTAAAGGCAAGGTAACCAAAGAGGGCGCAACGACGATTCCGCTGGATTTCCAAGCCAATCTTAAACGTACTGCTCGTAATGTTATTGAGCTACAAGGTCTGACTGCTAGCGTAGAGGGTAAGAAGCTATTCGTAACAGGTAAGTCAAGCTTAGACAATAACTATGATGTGGTTAGTACCCAGTTTACCGTTGAGCAAAATAAAGCGTCGATCAAGTTAAATGTCGATGCCAATGGTGATTTTATCAAAGATAAAATGGGTAAGCTTGGCGATATCATGGTTAATGGTAAAGACTACGGTGATTTAATGGATAATGATGGCAAAGTTACGGCCAAATTCACTGATGACAGTTTAATTATTCTATAATCAAATCATGTGTCACATCGACTCTCAAGCGTTGTTAGTAGCGATTGAGGTATAGCAACACAAAAAAGAGACAGCTTACTGTCTCTTTTTTATGCTCTCTAATAAACGTGAGAAATTTATGCCATATAACGTTTCAAGTCTCTATGGTTTTTTACCTAAAAGCTTAGCATCGCATCTATCCAGCCGTACAAAGTTAATCACTATGCCAGCGATTGCCGCGATGATGATATCCACCGCTGCTATTGCTGATATGCCAGCTACTAATACGAATCTTTATTTGCATCCCCAAGCAACAGGGTTGTTGGACAGTCGTATTACTCAGTCAAACGCACAGATAGAGTGGAGTTTGATGGCAACGGCTCATAGTCCAACACAGCCTATCTCAGCATTTTTGGACGATTGGAATGCACCTTTAGATTCAGGAGATCATGCTTATGCCCAAGGTCGAACATCGCTTGAGATTCGTCCTGCGGGTAGTGCGATTAGCTACGGTCTAGGCTGGCGTTATGATTATTTAATGACGTTTAGCAAAGAGACTGCCGAAGTTTATTGGCAGTATGAAAATAAACAGCCTTCAAGTACCAGTCAAACTTATCCGTTATTTTTAGAAGCCAAGCACAACGAGAGGATCGGCGCTAATGTTGGCTTGACGCAGCAGCTCATGCCTAACTGGCAATTGACGACTCGTGCCAATCTCTGGCAAGGACTGCATGCACTAGAAGGTAAGATAGTTGGCGATTTGAGCACCAGAGTGTTACCAAATAATGAGGTGACAGACATACGAGACAGTTTGGATAAAACCAACGCTTATATAGATTATTACTATGATGAACCAGCCTTAGGGGAGGAAAACCTAAACTGGAACCCCGCGAAACCTTCAGGATATGGTTATTCGCTCGATTTGCAGCTCACAGGTCAGTTGTCTGATAGCACGCAGTTGTCTCTGCGCGGCTACGATATCCTTGGACGCATGCATTGGAAAGACATGCCAAGCACTCGCTATGCATTGGATTATGACGTCAACGGCAGACCTCTCTATACGATTGAAGGGCAGCTTAGCACTGACGATGTCACACAGACATTGCCATGGCGAGTTGAAGGTAGCCTTCAGCATCAGCTAGACAGTCAATGGCAGCTCGGTCTACATGGTCAAGTGAATGACATTCAAGACTTATATCAATTATCCGCAGGCTACCAAACGTCCAATGATGCTTTTCCCATTAAGGTGACGGGCTTAATAGAGCCGCAGACGCAAGCACTGGGTCTCGCTGTAGACAGTCGCTATGCTGGCATAAAATTGCTGACTGACAGCCTCGACTCAGACAAAGCCAAACGCAGTGAGATTAGCTTGTATGGACGCTATGCTTGGTAGCTTCATTGCATTGCATTAATAAAACAGATGGCTAAAGCGTCCATATACATGTCTATGTAATGCCGATGGACGTTACTAAAGTTTATCATCTGTCTCAGCATGCTGCTTCGGGTAAATGACGATGGGTCTATTACCTTCAAAGTATAATCCTGTTTTTAAGATACCGTTTTCAGAATGGATAAGTGCCGACGGACGGCCATCATAGAACTCGCGCTTGCTAAACCATTCAATATAATGAGCAGCGCGCAACTCTCTGATATCAAGCATCGCGAGAGTGCTTGTGTCGTACTTATCGCACCATTCGTGCATGGGAAAGCTTGGTGCTAGCCAAGACGGATGGACGAGATTAGCGATGTTCTTTGGTAAAAAGAACCGCCCTTTTATAACACCATAACGCTTATCAATTTTGACTTGCCCATGATTTTCGGTATCTACCCATACGGTGCGAAACTGCTTGGTTTGCATATGGGTCATTTTGCGCTGCAAATTGTCATTGGAGTTGATGCCCACCCAATTCTCCGGCTCAAACGGTGCTGATCCCATAAAAAACTTAATCGCCAGCTCCCAATGCTCAACCAGATTTTCCGCATGGTTATACAATATCAAATCCAGCTCACCAGTCGTCTGTTTGCCGTTAAATAACTGGACGTTACTGGCGAGCGTTTCATACGGATGTAGTTTGCGCGCAAAGCCATCCTCTAACCAAAATGACAGCAACCCTTCAAAATGAAATCCTAATCGATTGGGACTTGGGCGCTTGAGTAGATAGCGAGTCAGCGCTTGATAGTCATTAGTGGTATCCAGCTCTGTTAACCGCTGCTCATACGCCTCAAACTGTGTCCGCCAAAAGCTGGCATTATGCACTGAAATTGTATGTGTGGTTTGATGCGGTGCAAAGTCTATCCACTGCGTTAAGACGTTAGGACAAGCCAGCGCATAAGCCAAATCACGCACATAAGGTCGTCGGTACGCTTCCCAAGGTGCGTCAACTAGCGTAGCAGAGGGCTTAGCAATCGGCTCGGACATAGGATAAACCATCGTAACGTTGTAGCATTTACCCTAACGGCTCGCTCTATAAAAGTCTATAGGACACGAGTATCGGCTAGGGTAGTGCTCAGTTTTTCGGCTTTAAAACATGATATTAATGTGATGGATATGAATGCTGATATCAGGTGATGATAGCAAGTAAGGTAATAGGATACTGAGTACCGTTTTGAATATTGGCAGTAGCCATTTTGATAAGTTGCTAGGCATATTATGCGGTGGCTGCTGCTCTAAATGAGGTGGGGTAGGATCTTGCTGGGTCATATTTATAGCTCCATATTTACCGTAACTTAATTGCTACGGTTGGTATGGATGTATTCTATGAAATAGAGCAATTCGATAGTTCTATATAGAAGATGGCGAAGTTCTATAGAACTTCATCTGCTTTCTTTAACCATTTTGCAATAAAGTCTTTTTTAACCGATAGTCCTAATCCTTCGGCTTTCGCTTGAATAAGCTTATTAAATTCTCCATAAGGATCGGCTAGGTCTGCTTTATCATATTCAGCCATTTTGATAAGTGTGGTGACTAATGCTTGCATAGAACCTACGCTTTTATGGTGTGTTGGCTCGTCATTAGCTGACTTGTCTTCTATTTCAGTTTTGGCTTGTGCTAGTTGGTTTTCAAGGCCTGCTATCTTTTCTCTTAGTTTCTCGATAACTTCGGTATCGGCTTCGGTTTGGTTAAAAAGTTTGGCTAGGTCTGATTTGGGATAAAGTAAATCGTGAAAAATAATTGAAAAATCCTCTTTTATTTCACGATAATAAAGAATGTTATTTTCGAAAATTTTTTGCTTTCCTTCTACGTGATAAGGCTCAATAGTACAGTTGATTACATTAATATAGTTTGAACAGTTGTTTTCAATCAGCTTGTCAAAATTCTTATCACTAACAAAATAATAATCTCTAACAGTCATATCATGAGTGATGTCTAATGAAACTATTTCATGGTTAATGAAACGACCTGATTTACTTGTTATTACTTTTTTTTCTAAAAAATCCACACTACCACTATAATGAAATACTGGATGCAGTTTATGATTTCGCACAAGCTGAATGATAGTTTCAATGAGTCTATCTTGGTCTATTGAATATTCTAAATTAAAATCATAGTTGCATTTATCTGTTAAGTATTCGGCAACATCATTCAATGTTAAAAATTCATTAATATCATATAAAGCCACATTTCACCTCATACCCCAAACCTAAAAAAGGTGTAAGGCGCTGGCATCGTTTGAGGTGGTAAAAATGCCGTTCGGGTAATTAGCCCTAGCCTTACAGGATTTTTTATTATTGTTTGCTCAATCAAGCATCATACAATTACCACCCAAATTTAGCACAAAAAAAAGCCAACCATTGAAAACAATGATTGGCTTTTCTATATTACTGCTATGTTTGGTCGGAACGGCAGGATTTGAACCTGCGACCACTACACCCCCAGTGTAGTGCGCTACCAGACTGCGCTACGCCCCGAATGACTGACTATTTTACGCAAAATTAGGCATATTGCAAGGGCTATTTATTTTAGCCAAAATCTATAACCTTAATTTACGTATCACAGTCAGCATAACCAATCAGCAATTAACCTTAACCCAGTAACTCTTTTAGGATTTGATTGACTTGCTGCGGGTTGGCACTACCGCGACTGGCTTTCATGACTTGTCCGACCAGACCGTTAAAGGCTTTTTCTTTACCGCCACGATACTCGTCAACCATCGCTTCGTTTTTAGCAATGACGTCTTCAACGATGGCTTTGATAGCGCCCGTATCGGTTTCTTGCTTGAGACCTTTTTCTTCGATGATTTTGTCAGCGGCATCATCAGCATCGCCGCCCACGCGTTCATACAGGGCACTAAAGACTTTCTTAGCCAACTTGCCAGATAGGGTATCGTCTTTGATACGCGCTAGCATGCCAGCCAATTGCTGGGCGCTGATAGGGGAGTCGATGATATCTTTGTCATCTTTGTTCAGTGCGCCCAGTAGATCGCCCATGACCCAGTTGCCAGCCATTTTGGCATCTGATTGTCCTACTTCAACGACCACGTCTTCGAAGTAATCGGCTAGCTGACGGCTACCAGTCAAGATGCGAGCGTCATACTCTGACAGACCAAGCGCTTCTTCAAAGCGAGCACGACGAGCCACTGGTAGCTCAGGCATCGCAGCTTTGATCGCATCAACCGTATGCTGCTCGATACGAACAGGCAACAGGTCAGGATCAGGGAAGTAGCGATAGTCGTTGGCATCTTCTTTGGTACGCATGGTGCGGGTTTCATCGCGCTCTGGATCATATAGCATCGTCGCTTGCACGACTTTACCACCGTCTTCAACGATGTCGATTTGACGCTCGATTTCACGATTGATGGCGCGCTCGATAAAGCGGAACGAGTTTAAGTTCTTTAGCTCAGTACGCGTGCCCAATTCTGCACCAGGCTTACGCACAGAAACGTTACAGTCGCAGCGGAACGAGCCTTCTGCCATGACCGCATCTGAGATACCCAACCACGTGACCAGCTGATGAATGGCTTTGATATAAGCCAGTGCTTCGTGAGCAGAGCGCATGTCTGGCTCAGAGACGATTTCGATTAATGGTGTACCAGCACGGTTCAAATCCACACCAGTCATACCATCGACGGCATCATGGACAGATTTACCAGCATCTTCTTCTAAATGCGCGCGGGTGATACCCATACGTTTCGGATATTCGTTCTTTTCGCCTTCATTAACCACGACATCGATATACCCTTCGCCAACGATAGGGTTGGCCATTTGAGTAATTTGATAGCCTTTAGGCAGATCAGGATAAAAGTAGTTTTTACGGTCAAAGGTATTGAACAAACCCAGCTCAGCATTGACGCCGATACCGAATTTTAGCGCACGATCGACTACACCCGCATTTAGCACTGGCAAGACACCAGGCAGACCTAAATCTACAATACTGGCTTGTGTGTTTGGCTCGTGACCGAAGTCAGTGGGCGCGCTAGAGAAGATCTTACTCTCAGTATTGAGCTGGCAGTGAATCTCGATACCGATGACGACTTCGTAACCATCAACGAACAGCTCTTTACGAACAGCGTGCTCGCGAACGGCATTGTTATCAGTAGTTGCTGTGTTCATTATACCGTCTCCTTTGCGATGGCAGAGTGCTGTAGATGATGATCCGTATGCTGCTGGAATAGATGTGCTGTCGTGAGCAGTTGACTCTCTTGCCAATGCTTACCGATTAACTGTAAGCCAATAGGTAGGCCTTCTGAGTTTAAACCAACTGGTTGGCTGAGCGCAGGCAGACCGGCTAAGTTAACACCGATAGTATAAACATCGCCCAAATACATGGTGGCAGGATCGAGGTCTTCAGCAAGCTTGTAAGCAGCCGTTGGTGCAGTCGGGCTGGCGATGACATCACAGTTGGCAAAAGCGTCTTCGAAGTCTTTAACGATTAAGCGGCGTATTTTTTGTGCTTTAGTATAATAAGCATCGAAATAACCAGCAGATAATGCGTAAGTGCCCGTCAAGATACGGCGCTGTACTTCAGGACCAAAACCTTCAGAACGTGAGCGCGTGTATAGGTCGATGAGATCTTTTGGGTTCTCACAGCGATAGCCGAAACGCACGCCATCGAAGCGCGACAGGTTAGATGATGCTTCTGCAGGGGCTAGCATGTAGTAAGTCGCCAACGTGATCTCAGGATCGGTGATATTCACTTCTACGATGGTTGCGCCCAGCTCTTCATATTTTGTCAAAGCAGCACGTACGGCTGTTTCTACCTCAGCATCAAGCCCTTTACTAAAGTATTCTTTAGCGACACCGATACGTAGACCAGCAAAAGGTTTATCACCAGCGGCGGCTTCTGCATCGTTGAGGTCTTGTACGTAGTCTGGCATGTCATACTTGATAGACGTTGCATCACGCGCATCGTGACCGATCATTGGTTGCAATAGATAAGCGCAATCTTTGGCACTACGACCCATACTACCAGCTTGATCCAGACTTGAGGCATAGGCAATCATACCGAAGCGAGAGACGCGACCATAAGTGGGCTTGATACCAGTTAGACCACAAAATGAGGCAGGCTGACGAATAGACCCGCCCGTATCACTACCGGTTGCGACTGGGACAAAACCTGCGGCAACCGCGGCAGCACTACCACCTGATGAACCACCAGGGACGCGCTCTAGATTCCAAGGGTTTTGCACCGTACCATAGTATGAGCTGCTATTGTCTGAGCCCATCGCAAACTCATCCATATTGAGCTTGCCCAAGCTAATCATGCCTGCTTTGTCGATGTTTGACACGATAGTGGCATTATAAGGTGAGACAAAGTTATGCAGCATTTTAGAGCCACAAGTGGTGAGCACCCCTTGGGTACAAAAGATGTCTTTGTGCGCCATCGGTACGCCAAGTAGTGGGCGCTGATCGCCTTGCGCCCGCATCTCGTCCGCTGCTTGCGCTTGTGCGCGTGCTGTCTCAGACGTATGAGTGATAAAGCTATTAATCTTGCTGTCTAGCGCATCGATACGTTTGATATAGTGTTCTGTCAGCTCAAGGCTACTAAATTGTTTGTCTTGTAAGCCCGTAATAAGCTGCTGGGTACTTAATAAATGAAGTTCAGACATAGGGTGTCGTCCGTCAAAATGTTAATAGCATAAAATAAAATGAGATAAAGGCAGAAATAGAGCCGACCAATTATTCAATCACTTGAGGCACTAGGTACAAGCCTTCTTCAACTGCTGGCGCGACCGATTGGTTGCGCGCGCGGTTGATATCGTGTTTGGCGACGTCGGCACGCAAGTCTTGGCAAGCCTCATGGATATTTGATAGTGGTTTAACATCAGTCGTGTCCACATTACCAAGCGTATGCATCAGTTTTAATACTTTGCTGATTTCGTTGGCATAGCTGTTGGCGGTCGTTTCATCGACACCCAAGCGCGCAAGGCTGGCAACTTCTAGGATTTCTTCACGGCTGACGTTGCTGTCAGACGTTGCTGGTTGCTGTGACATAGTTTCTCCAGTGAAGGACAGTTTTTGTTAGAGTAAGTAGGTTTAAAAATAGCGCTTAAAACAAATACTTAAAAAGCCGCTGTTAAAACCAGTTATTAAAATTAAATCGCTGTTAAAAGCAACCACTATAATTGGCTACTAAAATAAAAGTGAGATAGCATAGGCTTATTATAAAGCATCTGACCCAAGTTTACAGAGCCTGACGCTTGATTGCTGCACAATCTCAACTAAGCCACCATGATTCACAAAGATTTGCAAAATTGACCGCATGATTCTCAATTGCTTACCCATTACGTTCTGAAATACGTTACAGTATGCACCTGTGATGCTAGGCAAAACTATCATTTGCCTGTAGAGCCTTGTTAGTTATTGAATTAAATGATGTTTCATTAGGTTGAATGGTATTCACTGCCATTTCAAACTTTGTAACAACTTTTAGCGTTTAAGACCAAAATCCTGCCTTACTGATGCAAATACCTGTGTTTTTTTTGAGCTAAATCGGTATAATTTAGCTCAGTTTTGTCATTTCATCATTATTGCTTAGGTTTGACTTGTTGCGATGCACCAATTTCGCCACAGTTGATGTCTAACGACGACCTGCTCAACACTGACGAGTAACCCTCTCAGTCACTCTCATTCGCCTCATTCGTAAGACGCTGGATATATTAGTCATGAACCTGTTTGGATTTTTATCAAATAATATCGCTATCGACCTTGGTACTGCGAACACTTTAATTTTTATTCCTAATAAAGGCGTGGTGCTCGATGAGCCTACGGTGGTCGCGCTACGAAGCAATCGTACCCATAACCCTACCGTTGCTGCGGTTGGCATCGATGCCAAGCAGATGCTTGGTCGTACGCCTGCCAATATCACGGCGATTCGTCCCCTAAAAGACGGCGTGATTGCTGACTTTGAAGTGACCCAAAAAATGCTCAAGCACTTTATCGGCAAGGTAAAGGCGAAGCGTTTTATGGCACAGCCCAACGTGGTTGTTTGTGTGCCATGCAAATCAACTCTCGTTGAACGCAAAGCCATCCGTGAAGCCGTATCATCAGCGGGCGCAAGCAAAGTGCTATTGCTAGAAGAGCCGATGGCCGCTGCTATTGGTGCTGGCATGCCAGTGCATGAAGCGAGTGGCTCAATGGTGGTTGATATCGGTGGTGGTACAACTGAGATTGCGGTTATTGCTCTATCAGGTTGCGTGTATGCCGAGTCGATTCGTATCGGTGGCGACATATTTGATGAAGCCATCATCACTCATGTACGCCGTACCCACGGTTGTGTGATTGGTGAAACCACTGCTGAGCGTATCAAAAAAGAAGTAGGCTCGGCCCTGAATGAAGACAGCCAATTAGAAGTCGAAGTTCGTGGTCGTAGCATGGCAGAAGGCGTGCCAAAAACCTTTACGGTCAATTCAGAAGAAGTGCAAAAAGCGTTAAGCGACCCACTAAGCGGTATTGTCAGTGCGGTAAAAGCAGCACTTGAGCAAACTCCACCTGAGCTGTCATCAGATATTGCCGAGCGTGGTATTGTCTTGACCGGTGGCGGTGCATTGTTGCGTGATTTAGACAAGCTGATTTCAAGAGAGACGGGTTTGCCAGTGACAGTCGCTGACGATCCATTGACTTGTGTCAGTCGTGGTGGCGGTATCGCCCTCGACTTCATCAATAATAAAAGCTTAAACATGATTTTTGTTTAAGTGACCATTTGTTTAAGTAGCTTTTTATTTAAATGAACATCAGTTGTTGTTAACCGTGATTTTTTACAAGCATGCTTCAGTGACGGTTAACACGATTGTCAAACATTCGATTTAACGATAAAAGTAAATAACGATAAAGGTAGCCAGTTGCGCTGCCTTTAATCATATTACTAATTGCCAGCTACAAGCATCGCCACTAAATGCTGATAACGATGAGATCGTTAAACATTGTTATAATTAGCGCTAGGTATTGCTCACATTAGAAAACCTTAATTAGATGACTTATGACGCCAAGTATTTTTGCACGCCAGCCATTAGCACTTCGTAAGGCTGCTATTGTATTGATAGTAGCGTTGATAATGATGTGGTTCGATAGCAAAAATCCGGAATGGTTCAGTCCTGTACGCAATACCAGCCATGCCGCTATGCAGCCTATCTATGAATTGTCACTATTGCCAAGCTATGCTAAGCATTGGGCAAGTGGCAGCTTACAATCAAAAGAAGCGCTACGCCGCGAAAACATGCAATTAAAATCGCAGTTGATTCACGCGCAGGCCAAGCTCCAGCAGCAAGATTATATTTTGGCACAAAATGCGCGCTTGCAAGGCATCTTGTCGACTACCAAACCTGAACAGTTTGAGCTAAATTTGGCACAGGTTATCGGTACAGACACCAATCTACTTCGCCAAATCGTCGTGCTTAATAAAGGCGCTCAAGATGGGGTGCAAGTCGGTCAAACGGTCATCGACGAAGACGGCATATTGGGTCAGATTATCAATGTTTATCCCAATACTAGCCGCTTACTACTCATTACTGATGAGCAGCAGTCGGTAGCAGTAACGGTTAAACGTACGGGTCAGCGGGCGATTGTGACGGGTCAGGGAATACCCACTTCTTTAAGCCTCAATTATGTCTTCAAAACCTCAGACGTGCGCGTGGGTGACGAGCTGGTTTCTTCAGGTTTAGGTGGTCGCATTCCAGCAGGCTATCGAGTCGGTCGGATCGCTCATGTCAAAGACACGCAAGCAGATAACTTCAGAAGTATTGAAGTCACGCCAGCGGCAAATTTTATCGATAATGCCTACGTATTAGTGCTTCAAGACAAGCTGATAGATAAAAGTAATGTGGGTTTCGATAGTAATGGTGGTTGATATTCAATTTATACATCGCTAACCACTTTGCCGGGCTCGCTCTATAGTGTCTTCACCCATACCTTTTTAGTGATGTTTTTTCAGCTAAATAGACGTTCAAATGGCCGCCGCCAAACACTCGCTAAGGTAGGTATTCATGACGTATTCTGACTCTAGGCACCCAATCGGGATTTTGCTCATTGCGATTGTTACCAGCTTTGTCGTTGCCTCATCGCTCAATGTCTATCCATTAAGTCCTAGTATGGCTACCTTGCGTCCCATGATTATGATCATGGTGCTGATTTTTTGGCTGCTGTTTCAGCCACGTTACGTTGGTATCTTTACCGCGTTTACCATTGGTTTAGCGGCAGACCTTTTGATGGACACCCACTTAGGTCAGCAAGCCTTTGCTGCTGTGATGGTGGCACTTGTTATCAAGATCAGTAGCATTTATGTCAGAAAGTTAAACACTGTCAATGCTTGGCTTATCGCCTCATTAGGCTTGCTGCTGTTTCAACTGAGTTTGTGGATGCTACAGATGTTTATCCAAAATATTTTTGTCGCGCAGTCTGCCTTTTCTTTATTGATGAGTATAATCAGCTGGCCTCTAGTGCTCTTAGTGTTACGAAAATTTGCGCGTTAATCAATTCAGTTACTACCTCAATAATTGCTTTTGAGAGCCTCTCTGTTATTAGTAGTGTTAATATGATTGGCAGTAGAATTTATGCTTAGCATGAGAGCTGCCAATCCTGAAAGTCTCTGTGCCTTTGATAATTGGTATGATCATAAAATAAGAGAATAGCGATGGATATTATTTTAGCCTCTGGTTCACCGCGTCGTCGGGAGTTGCTCGCTAGAGCGCAGCTGGATTTTACGGTCATGAGCGTTGATATCGATGAAACGCCACAAGATAATGAGCTACCAAAAAACTATATTGAGCGCATGGTCGCTGCCAAAGCGGCTGCCGCAGTACAACAGCTAAATGACAACACCGTTGAAACAAACAAAGATAACCTCGCTGAGCAGCTTATTATTTTGACCTCTGATACCATTGGTATACTACCAGATGGTCAGACGGTACTGGTAAAACCAGCCGATCGCGAGCACGCTTATCGCATGTGGCAGCAAATGTCAGATAATACCCATGAAGTATGGACGGCAGTACAAGCTACCCATGTATCCTTAGTTTCTACGCACACTCATACAGAAAGCCATGAGCCAGTATTCCAAGTCGTCAAGCAACAACAACTCACCGAACGTACGGCAGTCACCTTTATACCTCTGACGACGGAGATGATGAGCTGTTATTGGGAGAGTGGCGAACCTGCTGATAAAGCAGGTGGCTACGGTATTCAAGGTTTGGGTGCTGCATGGGTTAGCCGTATCAATGGTAGCTATACCAATGTCGTCGGCTTGCCGCTTTCGCAAACGCTGGCATTGCTTAAAGATATTCTAAATACTGGCACTCATTAAAAAGCCACAATGGTAGAGCAGCCCTTGTCAATGCGCTAAAAGCCCGCCGTTCATTGTCTGCACATAACGACACGCTAGGGTAATGGGCAAGAGCAAGTTGCATTTGTTACACTGTAAATCTAATAGACGATGACTGTCTAACAAGAAAGTTGAAAGATAAGAGAAAACATTATGTCCGAAGAGCTGCTGATTAATATTAGTCCAATGGAGTCGCGTGTCGCCGTGCTAGACAACGGCATCTTGGGCGAGATCTATATTGAGCGACATCACAAACTGGGTTTGGTCGGTAATATCTATCTGGGTACTGTTGTGCGTGTCCTGCCGGGTATGCAAGCGGCCTTTGTTGATATCGGTCAGTCACGGACAGCGTTTTTACATGTCAATGATATGCAGCGCGAGCCTCGCCCAGTAGTAGAAAGAAAAAATAAAGCACCTGAGGAGGGTAAGAAGGAGGCAGATACGAATACAGACAACACTGTGGTGGAAAACGGTGTTGATAGTCTAGACGTCAGACCGCCAGTGGTCAGTGCGCAAAGTACCGATGTCGTTCCTGTTTCTAAAACCCTTATCCAGAACCGCTTGCACGAAAGCCAACGTATTCTTGTCCAAGTGACAAAAGACCAATTGGGCAGCAAAGGCGCTCGCCTGACCACCAACGTCTCTCTGCCGTCGCGCTATCTGGTATATTTGCCATCGAGTGATCATATCGGCATATCACAGCGTATCGATGGCGAAGAAGAGCGTAACCGTCTCAAGACTGAGCTAAATAGTTTGATGCAAACCGTCAACCTAAAAGGTGGATTGATTGCCCGTACAGCTGCCGAGCGCGTGCCTGTCGATAAACTAGAAGAAGACATTTATTATTTGTTACAGCTTTGGCGGACTATCTGCGCGCGTCGTCAGGAAATCAATCATCATCAAAGCTCAGAGCTTATTTACCAAGAGTTGGCTCTACCACTACGCTCGATTCGTGACCTAGTACATACCGATACCGCAAAAGTCGTCATTGATAATGCACAAATCTACGAGCAAGTCAGGCATTTCGCTAAAGAGTTCGTGCCTTTCGTCTATGATCGAATTGTGCATTATACCGCGGAGCAATCTTTATTTGACGTTCATCGGGTTGAAGACGATTTACGTGATGCTTTAAAACGTCGCGTTGACTTAAAGTCAGGTGGCTACTTAATTATTGACCAGACCGAAGCGATGACCACGATTGATGTCAACACAGGCTCTTTTGTTGGTGGACGTTCATTAGAAGATACGGTTTACAAAACCAACTTAGAAGCCACTCATGCCATCGCTAGACAGCTACGTTTACGCAATCTTGGTGGTATCATTATTCTAGACTTTATTGATATGCTGGAGCAGCAGCATAAAGATGACGTGCTGGAGAGTTTACAGTCGCAACTGGCACAAGACTATGCCAAGACGAAGATCACCCAAGTCAGTGAACTTGGTTTGGTAGAGATGACCCGTAAACGTACTCGTGAATCGCTAGGGCAGCAGTTGTGTGAGCCGTGCTCGACTTGTCAAGGCCGTGGCTTTGTCAAAACCGCTGAAACCGTTTGCTTTGAGATATTCCGTGAAATCATGCGCTGTGCTCGTACCTATAATTCTCCTAAGAAGTTTACGGTGGTTGCCCATGCCGCAGTCATTGATTTATTACTCACCTCAGAGTCGGATACGGTAGCAGATTTAGAGTATCTGTTGGGTAGAGTGATTACTTTTGATGTCGAAAATCTCTATACCCAAGAGCAGTACGATATCGTTCTAGACTAATGGTTTGCCCATCACTAAAATATTTGGCGCAAATTATTGGCTATAAGTGAGGTTGTTTATAAAGCCTAATATCTTGAAATGCCATAGATATTGCTCTTGCAATGCCTGAAATACTATGTATAATATATACCACTGAATTATATATGCGCAGCCAATCAAACAGCTGGCGCTATGACAGCTAGAGCATCGTTTCTAGCACTATTTCATTATGCCTTTGCTGACATCCTATTATGGAAGGGTCGGCGGGGCTTTAAACTATTTTGCTTTTGGCACGCTACAAGTTCGGATAAAGAACTCATTCTGGTTAAGAACAGAAGGCAGCTTTAAGTAAATATTTAACCAAACGGCTTTTGGTCATATCTTTGCAAAGCAAGAATGACGAAAGCACATATTAGGAGCTTGCTGGCATGGCTAACCAGAGAATCCGTATCCGTCTTAAGTCTTTTGATCATCGTCTGATTGATCAATCTGCACAAGAGATTGTTGATACTGCAAAGCGCACCGGTGCGCAAGTTTGTGGTCCTGTACCGTTGCCGACTCGCATTGAGCGCTTCAACGTTCTAACCTCACCACACGTTAACAAAGACGCTCGTGATCAGTACGAAATCCGTACTCATAAGCGTATGGTTGACATTGTTCAACCTACCGATAAAACTGTGGATGCGCTAATGAAGCTTGACTTAGCGGCGGGTGTTGACGTTCAAATTGCTTTGGGTTAATGCACATAAACACCCAACCCATTAATATAAGATATAAAGAGGTCTAAAATGGCGATCGGTTTAGTCGGTAAAAAATGCGGCATGACCCGTGTCTTCACTGAGGCAGGCGCATCTATCCCTGTAACAGTGGTTGAGATCAGTGCTAACCGCATTACTCAAGTAAAAAATACTGATGTAGATGGCTATCAAGCCATCCAAATTACCACAGGCACCCGTCGTGACAGCCGCGTAACAGCAGCTCAAAAAGGTCACTTCGCTAAAGCCGGCGTTGCCGCTGGTCGTGGTGTTTGGGAATTTCGTGCCAATGACAGCGATCTTGAAGGTCGTGAGATTGGTGGTGAGATCCTAGCTGACTTGTTTGAACAAGGTCAGATGGTTGATGTCACAGGAAACAGTAAAGGTAAAGGCTTTCAAGGCGGCGTGAAGCGTCACAACTTCAGCATGCAAGATGCCACTCATGGTAACTCAGTATCTCACCGTGCCATTGGTTCAACTGGTCAAAACCAGTCACCAGGTAAAGTCTTCAAAGGCAAAAAAATGCCAGGTCAGATGGGTAACAAACGCGTTACCGTTCAAGGCCTAGAAGTGATATCGGTTGATGTTGAAAATGGGTTACTTGTCATCAAGGGTGCTATCCCAGGTGCCACCGGTGGCGATGTCATCGTACGTCCGTCAGTCAAAGCCTAAGCAAGGGGATTAACGTGGATTTAAAAACAGTTACAGGGGCGGCAGTTGAGCTTTCTGATACGGCTTTCGGTCGTGAATTCAACGAAGCACTAGTGCATCAAGTCGTCACCGCATATCTTGCTGGTGCTCGCCAAGGTACACGCGCTCAAAAGACCCGTGCCGAAGTTTCTGGCGGTGGCATTAAGCCATGGCGCCAAAAAGGTACTGGTCGCGCTCGTGCAGGCTCTATTCGTAGCCCTATCTGGCGTGGGGGCGGACGCACATTTGCGGCCAAACCACAAGATTGGTCACAGAAAGTCAACCGTAAAATGTATCGCGGTGCTATGCAGTGTATCCTAGCCGAATTGATTCGCCAAGAGCGTTTGATCTTGGTTGAAGAGTTGAGCGTTTCTGGACCTAAGACTAAAGAGCTTATCGCAAAGTTAGGTGAGTTAAATGCATCACGTGCATTAATCGTCACCAAAGAAGTTGACGAAAACTTATACTTAGCTGCTCGAAACATCCCACATGTCAATGTACTTGATACAAGTGAAGTGGATCCAGTGAGCTTGATCGCTTTTGATAAAGTGATCATGACAGTCGAAGCTGCGAAACAATTTGAGGAAGCACTAGCATGAATAACGCAAGACTTTATCAGATCCTAAGAGGACCTGTATTCTCAGAGAAATCTCAAATGCTTGGCGACTCACTTGGTGTGCAGGTATTTAAAATTGACTCTAACGCTACTAAGTTAGAAGTTAAAAAAGCAGTTGAGATGATGTTTGAAGGTGTTGAAGTTTTAAAAGTAAACACATTGAACGTTAAAGGTAAGACAAAGCGTTTTGGTAAAAGTATCGGCCGTCGTAATGACTATAAAAAAGCCTATGTTACCTTAAAAGCTGGTCAAGATGTACAAATGGCTGATGCTGGTGAAGAGGTCGCAAATACGACTGCTTCTACTAGTGAAACAGCGAATAACGAATAAGGATTACACTCATGCCTATCGTAAGAGCAAAGCCAACATCACCAGGCCGTCGTTTTGTTGAAAAAGTAGTGCATCCACACCTTTATAAAGGTCGTCCGTTTGCAGCGCTTCTAGAATCAAAAAGCAAGACCGGTGGTCGTAACAATAATGGCCGTATCACTACTCGTCACATCGGCGGTGGTCATAAGCAACATTATCGTATTATTGATTTTAAACGTACTAAAGACAATATCCCAGCTACAGTAGAGCGTATTGAATACGATCCTAACCGTACTGCGCATATTGCTTTACTTAAGTACGCTGACGGCGAACGTCGTTATATTATCGCTGCTAAGAAGCAAGTAGTTGGCGATACTGTAATGTCAGGTGAATTATCACCAATTCGTCCAGGTAACTGTTTACCGCTAAAAAACATACCACTAGGTACTGTAATCCATAATATCGAACTTAAAATCGGTAAAGGTGCACAGATGGCTCGTTCTGCGGGTGCTAGTGTTCAGTTGCTAGGTCGTGACGGTATTTATGCTATTCTACGTATGCGCTCTGGCGAAACACGCCGTGTACACGTGAATTGCCGTGCTGTTATTGGTGAAGTTTCTAACACTGAAAACAACTTGAAATCACTTGGTAAAGCTGGTGCTTCACGTTGGCGTGGTGTTCGTCCTTCTGTTCGTGGTGTCGCTATGAACCCGGTTGATCACCCACACGGTGGTGGTGAAGGTCGTAATAAAGGTCGCCATCCAACTAGCCCTTGGGGTCAGAAGTCTAAAGGACTTAAAACGCGTCACAATAAGCGTACTGACAACATGATCATCCGCCGCCGCGCCAAGAAGAAATAAAGGAAGAATTTCATGCCTCGTTCATTGAAAAAAGGTCCATTCATAGACGCGCACTTATTTGCTAAAGTTGAAAATGCATTAGACACCAACTCACGCAAACCAATTAAGACTTGGTCGCGCCGCTCGATGATTCTGCCACAAATGGTTGGCCTAACTTTATCTGTTCACAACGGCCGTACTCACGTACCGGTTATTGTGAGTGAGCAGATGGTTGGTCATAAACTAGGTGAATTTGCCCCGACTCGTACGTATCGTGGTCACGGCATTGACAAAAAAGCTAAGAGATAAGGTGCTTACCATGGAAGTAACTGCAAAATTACGCGGTGCCGCCATATCGGCACAAAAAGTTAGACTCGTTGCTGATGAAGTTCGTGGCAAATCTATCGAGCGTGCTTTGGATATCCTAACGTATAGTAATAAAAAAGGCGCTGTGTTTGTTAAGAAATGTCTTAACTCAGCCATCGCCAATGCCGAAAACAACAACGGTTTAGATATTGATACGCTTAAAGTATCAACCATCTACGTTGATGAAGGCATTACGCTAAAACGTATCCTACCACGTGCCAAAGGTCGCGCTGATCGTATCAGTAAGCGTACCTGTCACATCACTATAAAGGTAGGAGAATAAGTTATGGGTCAAAAAGTACATCCAATCGGAATTCGTCTTGGTGTTGTAAAAAAGCATAATGCAAATTGGTATGCTAACCCTAAACAATACTCAGAATACCTCATTAACGACATTCAAGTTCGTGAGTATCTACGCAAAAAGCTAGATAACGCTATGATCAGCAACATCATGATTGAGCGTCCTACTGGTGCCGCTAAAATTACCATCGCCACTGCGCGTCCTGGTATTGTTATCGGTAAGAAAGGCGAAGATATCGAAAGACTTCAAAAAGAATTGACCAAAATCATGGGCGTACCTGCTCAGGTCAACATTGAAGAAATCACGTCACCTGATCTTGATGCACGTTTGGTAGCAGACGGTATCGGAAGCCAGCTTGAGCGTCGTGTTATGTTCCGTCGTGCGATGAAACGCGCGGTACAGAACAGCATGCGTTCTGGTGCTAAAGGTATTAAAGTTGAGCTGTCTGGTCGTCTTGGCGGTGCTGAGATTGCTCGTAGTGAGTGGTATCGTGAAGGCCGTGTGCCATTACATACACTTCGCGCTGATATTGACTACGCGTCAGTACGTGCAGAGACAACTTACGGCACCATCGGTGTAAAAGTTTGGATCTTCCGCGGAGAGATCCTTGACGGTATGAACAGTGTTTACAATCCCGTCAAAGAAGAGCAGACTCGTGCGCCAAAACGCCGTGGTCGCGGAAACGGAAACCGTCGAAACTCAGACAGAGGTTAAACTATGTTACAGCCAAAACGTACCAAGTTTCGTAAAATGCATAAAGGTCGTAACACTGGGCTAGCTCATCGTGGAAGCACCGTTGCATTCGGACAAATTGGTCTAAAATCATTGACGCGCGGTCGTATGACAGCCCGTCAAATCGAAGCAGCACGTCGTACCATCACTCGTAAAATTAAGCGTGGCGGTAAGATTTGGATTCGTGTATTCCCAGACAAGCCTATTACCAACAAGCCATTAGAAGTACGTATGGGTAAAGGTAAAGGTCCTGTTGAATATTGGGTATGCGAAATCAAACCTGGTAAAGTGCTATATGAAATTGAAGGGGTACCAGAAGAGCTTGCACGTGAAGCTTTCACGCTTGCTGCAGCAAAACTGCCCTTTAAAACTACCATTGTTAAGCGGACGATAATGTAATGAAGATCAGTGAATTACGTGATAAATCATTAGAAGAACTGACCCAGTTACTTGATGAAAAGCAACTTGATGCTTTCCGTATTCGTATGGCTAAAGCAACTGGTCAGTTGGGTAATACCCATGAAGTCAGAGGCAATCGTCGCACGATTGCTCAGATTCAGACTTTGATTAACGAGAAACAACGAGGCGACTCATGAGCGATAACAATCAAACAGCTAATGCTAGCGTATTGACAGGAAGAGTTGTCAGCGACAAGATGGACAAGTCCATCACAGTTTTGATTGAACGTCTTGTACGTCATCCTTTGTATGGCAAGCAGCTTCGTCGTTCTACAAAAATCAAAGCTCATGATGAGAATAACGTTTGCCAACAAGGCGACCTTGTCCGCATCAAAGAAACGCGTCCAATCTCAAAAACCAAGTCTTGGACTTTGGTTGATGTGGTTGAAAAAGTAGAAAAAATCTAAGTAAATTGCATTAAAAGCCAGAAGCTGTTAAAATAGCCGCCTTTTTAAGGATGCTGATTGCGCCGAGCGTATATCACTCACATTAAGAGTAGCAGCGGTTATTTATATTAAAATGCCGACTACTCATACTGTGCTAGCGGCAGCAACTGGTTTTTATTGCTCATACGTGTGGAGTAACGCTATGATTCAGGTTGAGTCAATGCTGGAAGTTGCAGACAATAGCGGTGCAAGGCGAGTTCAGTGCATTAAAGTACTGGGTGGCTCTCATCGTCGTTATGCATCAGTTGGCGACATTATTAAAGTAACGGTTAAAGAAGCCATTCCTCGCGGTCGTGTTAAAAAAGGCGACGTGATGAATGCGGTAGTTGTACGTACCAAAAAAGGCGTTCGTCGTCCTGATGGTTCTGTTCTGCGTTTTGATGACAATGCTGCGGTATTGTTGAACCAAAACAAAGCACCGATTGCAACTCGTATTTTTGGACCGGTAACTCGTGAACTACGTGGTGATCAGTTTATGAAAATTGTATCCCTAGCACCAGAAGTATTGTGAGGTAATCCATGTCAAAATTACGTAAAGGCGATACAGTTATCGTGATTGCTGGTAAAGATAAAGGCAAACAAGGTACTGTACAAGCTGTAAAAAACGATCGTATTAAAGTTGAAGGCATTAATATTGTTACTAAACATCAGAAGCCAAATCAGGCAACTGGCGTTGAGGGTGGCATTCTTAAGCAAGAAGCTTTTCTGCATATCTCAAATGTCGCAATATTAAATGCGCAAACCCAAAAAGCTGATCGTATTACTTATCAGTTCGGCGAAGACGGCAACAAACAACGCGTCTATCGTTCGAACGGTGAAGTAGTGGCGACTGCGTAAGACACTAAGGGTGTAATGGTAATGGCAAGATTAAAATCTTTATATAACGATGAACTAAAGCAGCAAATCAAAGAAGACCTTGGTTTAGCGAATGTGATGCAAGTGCCTAAAATCACTAAAATCACACTTAACATGGGTGTAGGCGGCGCGTCTCAAGACAAGAAATTGCTTGAAGGTGCTGTAGCTGATATGACCGCGATTGCTGGTCAAAAACCTGTGGTCACTAAAGCGCGTAAATCAGTTGCTGGCTTTAAGATTCGTGAAGAATGGCCAATTGGCTGTAAAGTAACGCTACGCGGTGAGCAAATGTACGAATTTTTAGATCGTCTCATTGCCATTGCAATTCCTCGTATTCGTGATTTCCGCGGTTTTTCACCTAAAGCCTTCGACGGACGTGGTAACTACTCATTGGGTATCAAAGAACAAATCGTATTCCCAGAAGTAGATTTTGACAAAATTGATCGTATTCGCGGTATGGATGTGACAATCACCACGTCAGCTGGTAATGATGAAGAAGGTCGTGCGTTACTCAAAGCATTCGGCTTCCCATTTAAATAAGGTAAAGACGTTATGGCAAAGAAGAGCATGATTAACCGCGAATTAAAGCGCGAAAAAATGGTTGCTAAATATGCTGAAAAGCGTATCAAGCTAAAAGAAACTATCAGTGATATGACTGCAAGTGACGAAACTCGTATGGAAGCGATGCTAGAGCTACAAGCTCTTCCACGTAATTCATCACCAGTACGTCTGCGCAATCGTTGTGCTATCACCGGTCGTCCTCACGGTTACTTCCGCAAGTTTGGCTTATCACGCAATATGCTGCGTGAGCGTGTCATGCAAGGCGATGTGCCTGGTGTTCGTAAAGCAAGCTGGTAAGGAGTAACTATATGAGTATGCAAGATACCGTTGGGGATATGCTAACCCGTATTCGTAACGCACAAATGGCTAACAAAGTATCGGTAGCAATGCCGAGCTCTAAATTACGTAAATCAATTGCTGATTTACTGGTTAGCGAAGGTTATGTAGCGAACGCTGTTGTTACTGAACAAGACAACAATAAAGCCACATTGACTATTGAACTGAAATACTTCGAAGGCAAAGCTGTCATCGAAACTATCCAACGTTTTAGCCGTCCTGGTTTACGCCAGCATCGCGGTAAAGACGCTATCCCTACTGTTAAGCAAGGTATGGGTGTTGCTATCGTATCGACTAGCCAAGGTATCATGAGCGATCGTGCTGCACGCGCTGCTGGTATCGGTGGTGAAATCGTTGCATTCGTTGCCTAATTAGCATTTATGCTATTGGTGATGAGACGATAAAGTCTACTTGAACCCCTTTGAGTTGTTGTAAGTCCATAATGATTTGCAATGAGCTTAAAGAAAGCTAAGCATTTGAAGTTGATAAAATTGAATGGTGCTTAATGGGAACAACTATGCTAAACTAGCAGGCTTTTTAGCCTGTTAGTTTTTTCGCTAATATAAAGAAGTTAATTTTTTAAGGAATATTCCTATGTCTCGTGTGGCTAAAGCCCCAGTGACGCTGCCAAACGGCGTAAGCGTTACTTTGAACGATCGGCAGGTCGAAGTGAAAGGCAAGAACGGCAATTTGTCTTTACGCCTGCATGAATTGGTCGAGCTGAAACAGGAAGATGATGCGATCATTTTCTCACCTACAGTCGATTCAAAAGAAGCCATGATGCACACTGGCACTATGCGCGCCCTGCTTAACAATTATGTTACTGGCGTGAATGAAGGCTTTGAAAGACGTCTTCAATTAATTGGTGTTGGTTATCGCGCGCAAGCTACTGGTAATAAAGTAACGCTAAACGTTGGTTACTCTCATCCAGTAGAATATACGCTACCTGAAGGTGTGTCAGCTGAAACCCCAACGCAAACTGAAATTGTTTTGAAATCAAACAATAAGCAGCAGCTTGGTCAAGCAGCGGCTAATATCCGTGGTTTCCGCCCACCAGAGCCTTATAAAGGTAAAGGTATTCGTTATAGCGACGAACATGTGGTTCGCAAAGAAGCTAAGAAAAAATAAGGTGAGTTGAAATGTTTGATAAAAAAGCAGCTCGTCTGCGTCGAGCTAAGAAAACCCGCGCGCATATCCGTCATTTAGGCGTACATCGCTTAACGGTTAATCGCACGCCAAAGCACATCTATGCCCAGATTATCTCTCCGAACGGTGGTGAAGTGATTGCTCAGGCATCTACCTTAGACGGCAGCTTGCGCTCAGGCGCGACTGGCAACGCTGATGCAGCGACGTCTGTAGGCCAAATGATCGCAGAACGCGCAAAAGCAGCTGGGGTTACTAAAGTTGCCTTTGACCGTAGTGGTTTTAAATATCATGGTCGAGTTAAAGCTTTAGCTGAAGCAGCTCGCGAAAACGGATTGGAGTTTTAATCATGGCTAGAAATGATAAAAATGATAAAAATGAGCAAACAGACGGTTTAGTAGAACGCTTAGTTACCGTTGACCGCGTCGCAAAAGTAGTTAAAGGTGGTCGTATTTTCTCTTTCACCGCATTAACTGTTGTTGGTGATGGCAATGGTCGTGTTGGTTTTGGTCGCGGTAAAGCACGTGAAGTGCCAGCTGCTATTCAAAAAGCGCTAGAAGCTGCCAAGCGCAATATGATTACTGTTGAGCTAAACGATGCAACTTTGTATCATCCGATCAAAGCACGTCATGGTGCTAGTAAAGTCTACATGCAGCCTGCATCTGAAGGTACTGGCGTAATCGCTGGTGGCGCAATGCGTGCTGTATTAGAAGTTGCTGGTGTCAAAGATGTTTTGACTAAATGTTATGGTTCTACCAATACTGCTAACGTGGTTCGCGCTACGTTTAACGGTTTACGTGATATGTCAACTCCAGAGAAGATGGCAGCAAAACGTGGTAAATCTGTAGACGAAATCTTGGGTTAACTTAGACTAGGTGAGTTACGATGAAAAAAATGAAAGTCACTCAATTTAAATCGGGTGCCCATCGCCTAAAGAGCCACAAAGCGAGCTTGAAAGGATTGGGTTTACGCCGTATTAATCATACTGTTGAAGTAGAAGATACTCCTTCAACCCGTGGTATGGTCAATCGCGTCAACTACATGGTAAAAGTGGAGGAAGCGTAATGGGTCTTAGATTAAATGAATTATCACCAGGTGTTGGCGCAAAGAAAACTGCCCAACGTCGTGGTCGTGGTATCGGTTCAGGTCTTGGTAAGACTGGTGGTCGTGGTGTAAAAGGTCAGAAATCTCGTTCAGGTTCTAGCATACGCTCAGGATTTGAAGGTGGTCAAATGCCTTTATATCGCCGTCTACCAAAATTTGGTTTTACCAGTAGAATGGCAATGACGACTGCTGAAGTCCGTCTGTCTGAATTGAATAAAATTGAAGGCGATGTGGTCAGCATTGAGACACTTAAAGCTGCTAACCTTATCCGTCATGATATGAAGCGTGCTCGTGTAATGTTGTCAGGCGAAGTGACTAAAGCTTATACCTTTAAAGGTATTAAAGTGACTAAAGGCGCTAAGCAAGCAATCGAAGCTGCTGGTGGTAGCATCGAGGAGTAGTAACGTGTCAAAACAATCAATGTCATCGGCTGGTATACCGCTTAATCCATTTGCCTTCATACGCAAGTATGACGAGCTATGGACGCGTTTATTATTCTTAATCGGCGCATTGATTGTTTATCGTTTAGGGTCACATATTCCAGTTCCGGGTATCAACCCAGTTAACTTGGCTGATCTGTTTTCGCGCAACGAAAACACCATTCTGAGCATGTTTAATATGTTCTCAGGTGGTGCGCTAGAGCGTATGTCTATTATGGCGCTTGGCATTATGCCATATATTTCAGCATCGATTATTGTACAGATGATGTCTGCAGTACTGCCATCGCTTGAAGCCCTCAAAAAAGAAGGTGAAGCGGGACGACGCAAGCTAAACAAATACACCCGTCAAGGGACACTTGCTTTAGCTCTAGTACAGTCATTAGGAATGTGTGCTGGCTTAATCAGCCAAAATCTTACCTTATCCTCTGGTCTGACTTTTTATATTCCAGCCGTTACTTCGTTAGTAGCGGGCGCGATGTTCTTAATGTGGCTTGGTGAGCAGATTACAGAGCGCGGCGTTGGTAATGGTATCTCAATGCTTATTTTTGCGAGCATTGTGGCTGGTACGCCAGGTATGATTTCGCAGTCTATCGAACAGGTCAATCAAGGTCAGATGAACCTGATTGTACTATTCATTTTTGTACTATTAGGCATCGCGGTTACTGCAGGTATCGTTTATATTGAACGTGCTCAGCGCCGCGTCCCCGTCAACTATGCACAAAAACAGCAACAAGGTCGCAAGATATACGCTCAACAGCAATCACATTTGCCGTTGAAGCTGAACATGGCAGGGGTTATCCCAGCTATTTTTGCAAGTTCTTTGTTGTTATTCCCTGCAAGTTTAGGGCAGTGGGTTGGTCAATCAACTGATCCTACTTTTGTACAAAAAATATTGCAAAATATGGCATTGGTGTTGTCCCCAGGGCAACCGCTATATTTAGTACTATTTGGCGCGATGATTATTTTCTTCTGTTATTTTTATACGGCATTGGTATTTAGCCCGCGTGAAGTAGCAGAAAACCTTAAGCGTAGTGGTGCGTATATCCCTGGTATTCGCCCTGGACAACAAACTCAGCGTTACCTCGATCATGTATTAAACCGACTGACCTTTATTGGCGCGATGTATATGACGGTTATTTGTTTAATGCCGATGGTCGTCCAGTCATCGTTTGGTGTGCCCTTTCAACTCGGTGGTACATCTTTACTGATTATGGTGGTTGTGGTAATGGACTTCATCTCGCAGATTCAAGCGCATTTGATGACCCATCAATATCATGATCAGACGTTAATTCAATCGCCCACTCAACCTTAAATGAGCGGTACGATATTTCAAGGAGTATGCTATGAAAGTTCAAGCATCAGTTAAGAAGATTTGTGGTAGCTGTAAAGTTGTGCGTCGTAAAGGCCGTGTACATATTATCTGTACAGCAGAACCGCGCCACAAGCAACGTCAAGGTTAATATTTAGTATCATAAAGTTTTAAACTTTTGTTACTATCTAAATTAATACTTGAAAAATGACGGCGGATGGGATATCATCCGCCACTTGCCGTGTTTATGCAGAATATTTTGTAATGCTGTCAATGGTTAGGCTTTTAACTAAGCCAAAACAGCGATAGTGACCATAATATATTTAGTATTAACAGCAACAATTCTGAAGAATAATGCCTTATTGATAAATAACGCTTATTTTTCTTTAATGGAGAGAAATCAATGGCTCGTATTGCCGGCGTAAACATTCCGGATAATAAGCATGCTGTTATTTCACTAACTTACATCTTTGGTGTAGGTCGTACCACTGCTCAGAAAATATTAGAAGCAGTTGGCATTGCCCCTACTACTAAAGTTAGTCAGTTAGATGATACACAGTTAGATGCTATCCGTGCACAAATTGCAAATTACATGACTGAAGGTGATCTTCGTCGTGAAGTTTCAATGAATATCAAGCGTTTAGTTGATCTTGGTTGTTACCGTGGCATACGCCATCGTCGTAACCTACCAGTTAGAGGTCAGAACACCAAGAACAACGCTCGTACTCGTAAGGGTCCGACACGCCCTCTCAAAAGATAATTAACTTAGGAAGCTAAAAGATGGCAAAAGACACTCGCAGTCGCAAAAAGGTGGCTCGTCGTTCAGTATCGGAGGGCATAGCCCATATCCATGCGTCTTTTAATAACACCATTGTTACGATTACCGATCGTCAGGGTAATGCATTGGCTTGGGCCACTTCAGGTGGACAAGGCTTCCGTGGTTCACGTAAATCTACACCATTTGCAGCTCAGGTTGCAGCTGAAGTCGCTGGTAAAGCGGCTCAAGAATATGGTGTTAAGAATATCGACGTTTTGGTCAAAGGACCAGGACCGGGTCGTGAGTCTGCGGTAAGAGCACTAGGTGCATTGGGTTATAAAGTTAACAGCATCTCTGATGTAACCCCAATCCCACACAATGGTTGCCGTGCGCCGAAAAAGCGCCGCGTCTAATATTAAAGACGAAGCTTTTTATCCCAAAAGCTTATAGGAGACATAACAATGGCCCGCTATATTGGACCAAAACTCAAATTATCACGTCGTGAAGGTACAGACTTAGGCCTTAAGTCTGGTGTTAAACCATACGATGTTAAAACGAAAAAAGCTGGTCGTCCACCAGGTCAACACGGTGTAAGCCGTAACAAGACCTCAGAATATGCTCTACAGCTGCGTGAAAAGCAGAAAGTTAAGCGTATTTATGGTGTACTAGAGCGTCAATTCGCTAACTACTATAAAGAAGCTGCTCGTAAGCGCGGTGCTACTGGTGAAAACCTACTAGCCATGCTTGAGAGCCGTCTAGATAACGTTGTATATCGCATGGGCTTTGGCTCAACTCGCGCAGAAGCACGTCAGCTAGTCAGTCATCGTACTGTTATGGTAAAAAAAGCTGGCCGTGATGAGTTTGTTCGTGTGAACATTCCATCAATTCAGCTTCAAGATGGTGATGTCATCGCTATCCAAGAGAAGTCTCGCGAACAACTACGTATTAAAAACGCTATCGAATTAGCGACACAACGTGGTATTCCAGAATGGCTAGATGTTGATCACAGCAAACTACAAGGCACGTTTAAACAAGCGCCTGATCGTATTGATCTACCTGCTGAAATCAACGAAAGCTTGATCGTTGAGCTATACTCTAAGTAAATGACGTACTGCTCGATGTCATGAAAATGGCATTGAGCAATTAACGTTAATTAAACCAGTTTAATAAATCGAGGTGACATCATGATGCTAAATGCAACTGAGTTTCTAACGCCGAATGCCATTAACGTGGATACGGTTAATGAAACGATTGCGAAAGTCACGCTCGAACCGTTAGAACGCGGCTTTGGGCATACCCTAGGTAATGCCTTACGTCGTATCTTGTTATCTTCATTACCTGGTGCTGCAGTCATTGAAGCTGAGATTGATGGCGTTGACCATGAATACTCTACGCTTGAAGGGCTACAAGAAGATGTACTTGACTTGCTTTTGAACTTAAAAGGCTTGGCAATTACACTTCATGACCAAAATGAAGTATTTTTGACCTTGGATAAACAAGGTCCAGGCACTATTACTGCTGCAGATATCGCGTTACCACACAATGTTGACATCATCAATCCAGAATTGGTATTGGGTACATTGAGTGATCGTGGTCATCTTAAGATGCGTTTGCGCGTAGTAATGGGTCGTGGATATGAGCCAGCAAACCAGCGCCGTGAAGATGGTGATACTAAGGCAATTGGACGCTTAAAGCTTGATGCAAGTTTTAGTCCTGTGCTTCGTGTTGCCTATCAGGTTGAGAACGCTCGTGTAGAGCAGCGTACTGATCTTGATCGTCTTATCATTGAGCTTGAAACTAATGGCACTATAGATCCAGAAGAAGCAATTCGTAAAGCAGCCACTATTTTACAACAACAGATTTCTATCTTTGTTGACCTAGAAGCTGAAGAAGCGCCTGAGCCTGTGAAAGAGAAAGAAGAGGTTGATCCGGTGCTATTACGCCCTGTGGACGATCTTGAACTAACGGTTCGCTCAGCCAACTGCTTGAAAGCTGAAAACATTTACTATATCGGTGATTTGGTACAACGTTCAGAGACTGAACTTCTAAAAACCCCAAATCTTGGTAAGAAATCATTAACGGAAATCAAAGACGTGTTAGCGTCTAAAGATTTAGAGCTCGGTATGCGCCTAGATAACTGGCCACCAGCTGATTTACGTGTTGATGATCGCTTTTCTTATCGTAGCCGTTAAACTTTAAGGATTTTTGACTATGCGCCATCGTAAGAGTGGAGTCAAGCTGGGTCGTACCGGCAGTCATCGTAAGGCAATGTTTCAGAACATGACTAACTCATTATTTGAGCATGAACTGATCAAAACAACTTTACCAAAAGCTAAAGAACTACGTCGCGTTGCCGAGCCATTGATCACCATGGCTAAAGAAGACAGCGTTGCTAACCGTCGTTTAGCATTCAGCCGTATGCGTAGCAAAGCTATGGTAGGCAAATTATTTGGCACGTTAGGTCCTCGTTACCAGACGCGTCCAGGTGGTTATTTGCGTATCGTAAAATGCGGTCATCGTGATGGTGACAATGCGCCAATGGCATATGTAGAATTAGTTGATCGTGACTAATTTTATACTGAATATATGATTCATAAAAAAGCTCCAATCGATTGGAGCTTTTTTTTATGCGTTTAAATAAGTAGTTATAATAACAAAGAACTAACGTCAGCAGCACCTTGTCTGATGATTTCAGGCTGGCTACTGGTCATATCAACAATAGTGGTTAGCTTAGTGGTTTTTATACCTGCGTTGATGAGACCGTCTATTTGGTTGCTTAACAGGTCTTCTATTTCAAATGGATCATCAAGTATATCATCGCGATTTGGTAATATTAATGAGCTGGTTAAGATAGGCTCGTCCATGGCTGCTAAGAGTGCTTGGGCGATAGGATTACTTGGCACACGAATACCAATGGTTTTTTTCTTCGCATGTGCCAGTTTCTTTGGTACGTCTTTTGTGGCATTAAGAATAAAGGTAATAGGAGCTGGCGTATGAGCTTTAAGCTGCTTAAACTGCACATTATCTACTGCTGCATAATTAGCAATTTCACTTAAATCTCGGCACAATAATGTAAATTGATGCTTATCATCAAGCTCACGGATTTGCTTTAATTTTTCGAGGGCGTCTTTTGCGCCTAAACGACATCCAAAAGCATAGCTGGTATCAGTAGGATAAATGATTAATTGATCCTTGCGTAATAAATCAGCGGCTTGCTCAATAAGACGTGGCTGCGGATTTTCGGGATGAATATAGAGTACTTGCATAATAGTTCCTTGTTTTATAATTATAGGTTATATACTTTTGAGATGGTGGATGAGTTGTTATCAAATAAATAACGCAAGAAAGAAATAACGCAAGAAAGAAACAAGAGTAATAATGAGTCAATCCTTTGCTAGCTTCGCTTTATCTTAGCTGCACCACAAAATCTACTTATCTATCAGTATAGCTTAAAGCAAATATAAGTTTATTGGCAAGGCGTTACGGTTGGTAGGAAATCGTTAACATCTTACAAGCATCGCTATCATTAACCTTATAGAGATTTATAGTGGCTAGCTGTTGGTTAAGTTATCGTTACAAACACTTAATAATACCCGTAGCAAAGTTTTGGCATCACGTGGCAGCGTTACTGGCTTGGTAATATAAGCTTTAACTTGTAAATAAACGTCATGAGCAAAAGTGCTACCACTGGTATCGAAGTCGGCAAACAGATTGTCCTGTGAGACTCGAAAGTGATATCCACAGGCAAGAGTAAATAAACACTCAAGCGCCTGCGGTTTAATCTCTACGCGCTCAAATGCTTGCTGCTGAGAGGCTGAACGCCCATCTGGTGCATACCAGTAGCCAAAGTCGGGTAGGCCTCTACGTTCTTTGCCAGAGACGCACCAATGGCTTAGCTCATGCAGCGCACTGGCAAAAAATCCGTTAGCAAACTCGATTCGTGCTGGCTGATTGTTCTGAGCAGGGAAATATTCTGGCTCACCATCACCAAATGCTAATATCACTTGATGCTTGGCAAACACGGTATTAAATAAACAAATAAGCCAATTGGTTGCTGCTTTTTCAGTATCTTCTATAGAAGCACTTTCCTTAGACAGTTTTTGCCATTGATCTGCTAAATCTTTTAGGTTTGTATTTATTTTAGAATTGAGTGCGCAAGTCTTTAGAGTGCTCATAGGGCATTCTAAAGCTGTATCTTCTAAGTCAGTGAGATGTTGAAGCAAAAGAGTCGTATCAATAGAAGACCACAATGCAGAAAAATCAGGGTTGGCGGTAGGCGATATCATAGATAGAAGATTGACCGAATGAAAAATAAGAGACTGTTAGTACTCTATACATGAAATGAGTAAATAAAAATGTGAGGCAACCCAAAGGTCAGAAAATCTTAACATACTAGCGCTAGCGCTACTCAGCGCTTTCCGCTAGTATGGCAGGCAATATTATACACCGTTTTTGATGAATGAGGCCGCGTATGTCAAGCACTCCAGTAAGCAAGCCTTCAGCGGCTCAAGCTGATAATATGCAGAATCCTATATCGAGTAATATGCCCGAACACCTTTCCTTAAATAAATGGGAGGATACTGGCTTTGAGTGGGCAGGAGAGATAGAACCTACTTCTTTTGAGCGTCTTTCCGCTATACTGACGACAGAGCATGAACAAGAAAAAATCCAGCTCACTGCCAATCTTTATCGTCGTAATAATGTCTTACATCTGTCATTTAAATTGGCGGGTGATGTATGGCTAACTTGCCAGCGCTGCTTGCAACCCGTAGCCACTGACTTAACTGATGATTATGATATTGCATTACTCGATGACGAGAGCCAAGCACGCCTAGTTAATGAAGAGCAGGACTATTTATTGCTTGATGAAATCATTACTGAGCAGTCACCAGAGCGCTTATTGCCTTTGAAAAAATTGGTTGAAGATGAAATATTGCTTAAAACACCGATGGCACCGAAGCACGATGACTGTGAAATGACGGTTGAGCAATTTGGTGAGATACCTGAAGAAGAAGAAAATGAAAATCCTTTTGCCGCTTTAGCATCGTTGAAAGGCAAGTTATAAAAGAAAAAATGCTGTATTCAATTGATTTAGAATGCCTTTTATCGGCTTTGTGCAGAAGAGTCGTACGCAGGGCTTTATTAATCGATGAAACATGCGTATAATGTCCCGTTTATTGCATTCTAGCAACAGGTTACTTGCAGATAAAAACTGACTAGGCAAATTGACTATAGATTTTAGACGTAGTTAGCATTTTAATGCACGTGGCAATCTATTTAACTAATGATGCGTAAGACTTAGGTTGTTGTGATTATATAGCCTCTGTCAGTATCGACTAAAGCTGAATTTTAAGCTTATCCCTTTTAAGTATAGGAGCTATATCATGGCTGTTCAAAAAAGTCGTAAAAGCCGTTCTCGTCGTGACATGCGCCGTTCACACCATCGTATGGAAGTGGCTGAGCTAAGCGTAGATGCTACCACTGGTGAAAAACATCGTCGTCATCACATGACTAAAGATGGTTTTTATCGTGGTCGTCAGTTGTTCAAGGTCAGTCAAGACGCTTAATTGACTATTTAATCAGTGATGCAACAATACGATGGTGCTGATGGCACTTTACGGCTTTTTGTACCGCTATTATTAGGCAATAAGTTTTGAGCTAAAGAAAGCCAAGTTATTTCGCTACCATATATTATGTGGTGGGATAACTTGGCTTTTTGCTATAATTTTTTTATGACGTAGTTTCCTATCATTGGTTTTTATCACGTAATTTTTTATCAAATGCTGTGCCTAAAAAACTGTCAAAAGCTAAATATTATCTTACCTTAACGCCTCATTTTTTCATCAGCTATGATAATAGTATCTGTCAGTGTATAGTTTACTTATAATCAGCTGTCTGAGTGATCAGTTAAAAATATAACTCTAGACCGCCCCTAATTTTACAATACTCCCGATTATCTTTAGGGATGTTTTCAATTACATAAGGAATATTGGTTATGGCCTCTGTACCCGATATGATAAAAAAACAGCCAACCCGCATTGCGGTACTTTTCCCTGGTCAAGGCTCACAAATTGTCGGTATGACCAGCGAGCTCGCTGAAGTTTATCCAGAGATTCGTGATACTTTTTCTGAAGCAAGCGAAGCACTGGGTGAAGACTTATGGGCAATTTGTCAGGATGAAGAAAAGCTCAATCAAACGCAATATACTCAACCAGCTTTATTGACGGCTAGTATCGCCATTTGGCGTATTCTACAACCAAAATTCAAAAAAGCGCCGTGCTATTTAGCGGGTCATTCTCTAGGTGAGTACAGCGCCCTTTGTGCCGCTGGAGTGATATCGCTTGCTGATGCGGTGAGATTGGTACATACGCGCGGTCAGTTGATGCAGGAAGCGGTAGTAGGTATCGATACAGCGATGGCAGCAGTGCTAGGGCTCGAAGATCATCGTGTGGAAAACTTGTGCGAGCAGGCAACCGAGCATGTTGATGGCGCAATTGTCGGAGCAGCAAATTTCAATAGTCCAGGACAAGTTGTGGTCTCAGGAAATGCGGCAGGCGTCACAGCTGTCATCGATAAAGTAAAAAATACTGGCAAAAAAGCCATCCCACTAAAGGTGAGCGTGCCATCACATTGTGCGCTTATGGCGCCAGCAAGTAGTGCTTTAGCGGAAGCCTTAGCAGCTATTAAGTTTGATCAAGCAACCATTCCGGTTATTCAAAACCGTCATGCGCGTGTTGAGAGTAGTGCGGCAGGTATTAAGCAAGCATTAACCGAGCAGCTAAGTGAGCCAGTACTATGGTCAAAGACCATGCAAGAGCTGGCTGATAAGCAAATTAATATTTTAATCGAGTGTGGCAGTGGCAATGTATTGAGTAATTTGGCCAAGCGTCAAGCGCAACCAATTGCCAGTTATCCTACTGACAAGCCCACCCGTCTTGATAAATTAATGGAGGTATTATCATGAGCCGTACGATTACCCTAGTGACTGGTGCCAGTCGCGGTATTGGCAAGGCAGTCGCCAAACGTTTTGCAAAAGAAGGACATTTCGTGATCGGGACAGCCACCACAGAAAAAGGTGCTGAACTTGTTGATGGTTATTTACATGATAGTGGTGGTATTGGCCGTGTATTAGACGTACGCGATACGGCACAAATCGATAAGTTATTTGAAGAAATTGAGAGCGTCTATGGCGCGGTGCAAGTGCTGGTCAATAATGCTGGTATTACCCAAGACGGTCTATTGATGCGCATGAAAGATGAAGATTGGGAGAACGTGGTTGATACCAATTTGACATCGGTTTATCGCATGAGCAAACGTGCGGTACGTGGTATGATGAAGGCGCGTCGTGGTCGTATCATTAATATTACCTCTGTCGTTGCTCAAATGGGTAATGCCGGTCAGTCTAATTACGCAGCGACTAAAGCGGGCGTAGAAGGTTTCAGCCGTACACTCGCACGTGAAATCGGCTCACGCCAAGTTACGATTAACTGTGTGGCACCCGGTTTAATTGAGACGGATATGACGGATGAGCTTGACGAGCGCCTACTAAATTCGATGCTAGATGCCGTGCCTATTAGTCGTTTAGGTCAGCCAGAAGACATCGCAGCAGCAGTGCATTTCTTAGCCAGCGATGAGGCCAGCTATATCACAGGCGCTGTTATTCCTGTCAACGGCGGCATGTATATGTAGGTGACGCACAAGTGTTACATAGTGATAATAAAAAACTGTGTGAACGAGTGTAAACTATAATAAAGGGTGCTATAATGACGGACACTTTTAGGCCAAAGCACTGTATGATAGCAGAGCTTTACCAGACATTAGTCAAAACGTATAATCCGTTATAAAGCATTCAGATAGCTATACTAATCTGAAAATCTCATTTATATACAATGCTATAGAATCTAATAATAGAACTATAGTGGTTTGTCAAAATAATAGATCAAAAAGGAGAAATCTACATGAGTAACGATACCGAGCTAAGAGTTAAAGCTGCAGTAGCTGAGCAATTGGGTATGAACGTTGAAGAAATCAGTAACGATGCTTCATTTATGGAAGACCTAGGTGCAGATTCATTGGATCTAGTTGAGTTAGTTATGTCATTCGAAAGCGATTTTGGCATCACTATTCCTGATGAAGATTCAGCAGAACTAACGACTGTTCAAAAAGCAATTGACTACGTACAAGCCCAGCTATAACTCGCTATTTGCTTAGCAAGTCTTACAATGCCGCTTATCTATACAGAATAGATAAGCGGTTTTTTTATGTTCGTTATTTATTCTAAGAGTATATTCCAGTCATTTATGCTCACCTAGTGATTCATTTCATTAACATAAGCTACGCCAAATCAACATTACTCAACATACTATTACTATTCATCATATATGTCTTTGCCTATACTAATAATGGTAAACAAGAAATAATAGTAATTACTAGGGCGTGTCCTCAATTCAAGTGATAGCGATCTAAATGGGCTAAAAATGGTTAAATCTTGCCAATCATCGTCAAATAGCTAGGTAATATCTCGATATTATCTGCGCTCTTTTCCTTGTTTGACTACAATTTACCTCACTTTTATCACCATTTTTAAAATGAGGACACGCCCTAGATATAATTACCATTAAAAGAATAACGATTGATAATAAATAATAGTATTTCAAGGAGCAGTTATATGGGTATGTTTAGTTTCGCAAAAGACATCGGTGATAAGATTTTCAACCGTGACGACGAAAAGCATGATGCTAAATCAGAAACCAAAGCAGATGCTAGTACACCTGTCGCCAGCGGTGAGCCTTCAGCACAATCGGTTGCTAACATTTTGCTACGTCGCATTCAGCAGCAGAACCTCAATATCAGTAACCTAAAAATCAAATATAATGGTTCGACGGATACCGCTGAGATCAGTGGTAACGCCAAAACACAGGCTGACCGTGAAAAAGCCATTATCGCTATTGGTAATGTCCAAAACGTCGCTAAAGTCATTGATAACATTGATATCGAAGAAGATGCGCCTGAATCTACGATGTATACCGTAAAATCTGGTGACAGCCTATCTAAGATTGCTAAAGATGTTTATGGTTCATCTGGCGATTATACAAAAATCTTTGAAGCCAACAAGCCTATGCTGTCTGATCCAGACAAAATTTATCCTGGTCAAGTATTGCGCATTCCTAAGCCTTAATTTCTAATTCCTGAGCTTAATCAGCACTAGCATGTCTAATAGAATAAAAAATGCCTCTTTAATAAGAGGCGTTTTTGTGTCTGAAAGGCATAGGTTTACCGATTATTGATATTTAATTTCTCAGTTTGTTCGGTAAGCGCCCAATTAATATGTTCGTCCAGCATGTCGTTATGCAAGCCTAACTTAGATCGTAGATGAGTGACGATTTCTATACTGGGATTAGCGTTGCCAAGTCCAATGGCTACATTGCGCAAAAAGTTCACATAGCCTGTGCGCCTGAGCGGACTGCCTTCAGTTTTTTTCATAAACTCTGCTTCTTGCCATTGCCACAGCTCAAGCAAACTGCTGTTATCAAGCTGATGCCGTGGCGTGAAATCTTCTACGGTTGTAAGGTTGGCGTAGCGATTCCACGGACAAATAAGTTGACAGTCGTCACAACCGAAGACGCGATTGCCAATTGCGCGACGATATTTGGTATCAATGATGCCATCATGCTCAATCGTTAAATAAGAAATACAGGCAGAAGCATTGAGCTCATAGGGTGCGACAATCGCTTGGGTTGGGCAGATATCAATACAGGCGCTGCAACTGCCGCAGTGCTCTTTTACTGGTTCATCATCCGGTAACTCAAGACTCATAAACAACTCACCCAGCACAAAGAATGAGCCCGCTTGTTTGTTTAGCAATAGCGTATGCTTTCCCGTCCAGCCAAGTCCTGCTGCATCTGCAATAGGACGCTCAAAGATAGGGGCAGAGTCACTAAAAGGTCTAAAAATAAATTCTGCCTCAGCCCCAATATCCAGATGCTGCCATTCGGCAAGCATCGCTTCTATCTTTAAGGCTAATTGTTTTAAGCGGCTGCGCATCGTCTTATGATAATCACGGCCTCTGGCATAACGCGCAATGATACCCTGATTGGGATGATTATCATCAGTGACCGCACGCGGGGTAGGTGTCTGAGTGAGGTAGTCCATACGCACGCTGATGATGGTTTTTGCTCCTTCTACCAGTTGGGCAGGATGCGCACGTAGGTGATGATTGTTATGCATAAACTGCAATTGGCCTTCATAGCCTTTATCCAGCCACCGTTGCAATTGTTCAATTTGTTGGGTAAACAAAGGATGATGTACGGATAAGAAACCACAGTCGGCAAACCCTAAAGACTGTGCTTGGGCTTTAATCCATTGCTTTACCTCTGTGGTGGTAGCAAACGTTGGGCTATTACTCACAGTAATCTTTTTGTCGGGCGCAGGGTTAGGCTCAGGAGACGTTTTCTGAGCTGATATCTGCTGAGTTGAAGAGTTAGATAAGTTTACTTTAGAAGGATTATTCATGTGTGATAGCAGGTAATAGAGTGAATACCGATATGATAAGCCAGTGAGCTAAGAGCGCAAGTACAAAAGCAAATAATCTCACATTTCATATTGATACATAAGTCAAAGTGAGCTTTTGCTAAGCTTATACAAGCGAGTAACCAGCAAGTTTCAATGTGATAAAAAACCAATAAAAATAATCGAGGAACGGTATGCAAACTCAATCCAATGTATTTTCATCAGACACAACGAGACCGATAGCGCTATATAGCAGCGAACAAGTCTACGCTATGGAGCAAGCATGGTTTGCAGAAGGTTATGATAGCTTTGGATTGATGAAGCAAGCTGCTTGGCAAATGGCGCAGCATATAGAACAGCTCTACGAGAAAAAATATCTGAAAGCTCGTGACTCAGCTGATCATCGTGACTCAGCTGATCATCGTGACTCAGCTGATCATAAAGTCTATCGACGTAATACTTGTCAGCAATTAGCAAGTATCTGGGTAGGAAAGGGAAACAACGGCGGTGATGGTTGGCTTATAGCTTACTATTTGCAGCAGGCAGGCTGGGAAGTAAAAGTGATCACAGTCGGCTATGCTACCGATGATTTGAAGATAGACAATCCAGTGAAAATTGCTAACAAAGTAGACAGACACGACGTTGTATCCGATGCTAAGCAAGCGAAACAAATAGCGCTATCTGCTAAGGTAAATTATCAACGCTTTGAGGATAGTAGTGCCAATCAAAGTGAGATAAGAGAAGCGGACTGGCAAGCTGATATTTATATCGATGCATTATTTGGTATAGGACTGGACCGTGCACCTGAAGGGGTTTACGAGCAGGCTATTAGCGCCTTTAACAAGGTAGTGCAATCAAATAATGCTTTAGCAATTGCCGTTGATATCCCGAGTGGCTTAGTGGCTTCTACTGGTCAAGTATTTGAGCGCACTGCCATACAAGCTGACGTGACGCTGTGTTTGATCGCCCGTAAATTCGGCTTACATACCAAAGATGGCATGGACTATAGCGGGAGCGTGATTGATATACCGTTAATACCGACTCAGTCAAACAACTCAGCCGCCACTCTAGTGACTGTAGCGCATGCTTTGAATGCTCGTCGACAGAACAGTTATAAAGGCAGCTATGGTCACGTCTTGGTCATTGGTGGTAATCGAATTGATGGCTCGCAAGGTATGGGCGGGGCAGCCATTCTATCTGCCAGTAGTGTCATGGCGACAGGTGCGGGCAAAATTACCGTGGCTTGTCACGATGCCTTTCATGGTGCTTTATTAACGTCATTACCCGATGCGATGACGATTGATTTGCATGATAAAGAGGGGGTGAAAACCTTAATTAAGGACGCTAGCGTCGTTACCATTGGCATGGGACTGGGGCGTGATAAAAAGGCGCAAGCATTATTCATCAGTTATGTTCAGGCTGCTATAACAGAGAAGAAGCCACTGGTCATTGATGCAGATGGTCTTTATCATCTGGCATCATTGCAGATGGAGAGTCGTGAGCATCCTCATAAACATGAACTCATCGCTCAGCTGCGACAACACAGTATGGATCATCAGGTTTGTTTGACGCCGCACAGTGGTGAAGCGGCTAGATTGCTTGATAAGAAAATTAGTATTGTAGAAGATGATCGATTAGCAGCTATAAAACAGTGCGCTAAGACTTATGGCGGTGACTGGGTGTTAAAAGGCGCTGGCTCATTGGTACTGGAGCAAAGGATATTAGAGCAGAAGGGTTCGCAAGCGCATATTTATGTTTGCGGCGTAGGTAATGCGGGCATGGCCACCGCTGGCATGGGCGATGTATTGTCTGGGGTGATTGCTGGGCTGTTGGCACAACAAGATCTAGAAGACGAAGCGCGCTGCTTGCACCAAGCGGTTCTGCTGCATGGGCTAGCAGGAGACGCCTTGGTGAATGATACTGACTATTACCAACATAATAGCTCGCTACTGATTGGTCAGCGCGGACTGCAAGCGCAAGATATGCCAGCAGCCATTCGTCACGTCATGCAATTGATTACCAATAAAAATTAAGTAGGGTAGTGCACCGTATTAAATAAAAACTAGGTCGTAGAGCCATTACAATACTGAGTGATGGCTTGTTGCACGCGCTCACGCTTAAGCTCGATTTCGCGACCATCTAAGTATTCACGTTTGCCATCACTATCCATCTCATAGATGCGCCCGCCAACGTTTAGATTGGTCAGGTTATTACGCAGTGATTGGCAGCGCTGCGCATTAGCCTGCGCTTCTTGATCCTTGATACGTGCTTCTAGCTGGGCAACGCGCTGTTCTTCTGCACTTTGAGTAGGTGTATTTTGGTTAGCCTCTGTTTTACCCGCTAGCTGACCTGCGTTGTTCTGTCTACCATCGCTACGAAATTCGATCACTTCAATATTTCTACCCTCTTGCGGCGCATGCTGGCTGTACTTCACTTCACCGTGCGTACCAATTGATTTATACACTTGGATAGCATGACTGGCATTCATTGACAGCATTATCATACATGCAGTACTGATACTGATGAGCAGCTTGGCAGGGGTATGTATGGTAGACGTGTATGCCATAGTAGCGGTCCTCTTAAGGGGGTAAAAAATGAAGGTAGATATTTATTTAAAGTCAGTATTTACATTGATAAATAACAATATGAATACAGTAGCGTTTGATTTTAGCAAATAATGCTTATGAATGTACATTATTTAATAACTAATAGTTAGGGGTGGGTTTTAGAAGTTTTTCTTGACAATAGGACTCAAACCATTGAATATAATAGCAGTTGATTGGTCAGTGAGCGGCTTTTATGATATTGCCGTGGCACTTGAGAATGAGAACTACGGGTTACTTATCGGTAGCTTACGTCGTTTTATTTTCTTTGTGATAACGATATGGCAAAAATGATGATCATAGCGATTATTATTAATGACTGTATATGTTGTCTCCGGACTTATCTGTCTACAATGACTAAGATAAACTTATTATTTGAAATACGCTAAGTGTGGATTTTTGCGGTTGTATTGCTTGCATTAAATGCAAAACAATATTTGGTTATGATGTTTTTTATTAGCCTATTATAAGATCAGATGATCTTATGACGTAGTATTGGCTATTAGAATTACTTTATGACTTTAGCTATAGCAGCGCCTCTTTTATAAACACTATCGCTCATAAGTAATAAGCCTCTTTTATAGATGCATTCGTATCTTGTCATGGTATATCGATAAACTCCTGTCACAAAACTGACCCCAAATACATTGCTGTGTTTGAGTATTATCTTGCGTTGTACGACGCGATTGCTTAAATATAGTGGGCAGACATTCTTGATATGGACAAGGATTGGCAATCATTTTTATAAGATTTAAAATAACGCCCAAACGTGGTTGTTTTCTTTTATAAAATAATGCAAATTCTCGCCGCAAAAAAAGGTGATGACAGTGACGCAAACCACGCAAAGTCCGAATATGACGGGACATACCCAAACAGGTAATGCCGCCAAAAATTTTGAAGAAAAGCAACAACGTCTTGCTGAAGGTAGCAAGCAGCCTGTGATGCTATCTGGTGCTGAGATGCTGGTGCAATCGCTGACGGATGAGGGTGTCAAATATATTTTTGGCTATCCAGGCGGCGCAGTGCTGCACATTTATGACGCGTTGTTTCAGCAAGAAAACATCGAACATATTTTAGTGCGTCATGAGCAAGCAGCTGGGCATATGGCAGATGCTTATTCGCGAGTGACTGGTAACACAGGTGTCGTGCTGGCCACGTCAGGTCCTGGTGCTACCAATACAGTAACCGCGATTGCCACCGCCTTCATGGACTCAGTTCCGATGGTCGTGATTTCAGGTCAGGTACCGAGCAGCCTAATCGGCGAAGATGCGTTCCAAGAAACTGACATGATCGGGGTCTCTCGTCCTATCGTAAAGCATAGCTTTCAAGTACGCCATGCTAGCGAAATTCCAATGATTGTCAAAAAAGCCTTTTTTATTGCGCAATCTGGTCGTCCAGGTCCTGTCGTCATTGACGTACCAAAAGATATGACCGCGCCTAGCGAAAAATATGCCTACGAATACCCAGAAGAGGTGTTTATACGCTCGTATCAGCCTTCAGTGAAAGGGCATGGCGGCCAAATTAAAAAAGCGGTTGAGACCTTATTATCAGCGCAGCGTCCTGTTATCTATGCTGGTGGTGGCGTGATTTGGAGTAAAGCCCATAAAGAGCTGACCGAACTTGCACATCGTCTAAACTTGCCAGTGACCAATACGCTAATGGGTTTGGGAACATTCCCTGGCTCTGATCGTCAGTTCTTGGGCATGCTCGGTATGCACGGCACTTATGAGGCCAACATGAGCATGCATCATGCAGATGTTATTTTGGCAGTTGGTGCGCGTTTTGATGACCGTGTCACCAATAATGTCAAAAAGTTCTGCCCGAATGCGACTATTATTCATATCGATATCGATCCAGCTTCTATCTCTAAGACTATTCTTGCCCACATTCCTATCGTTGGTGACGTAAAATCGGTTCTTACGGATATGTTGGAGATTATCGGTGAAGATAAAGAATTGGAGCAGCATGCCCTACTAGATTGGTGGTCACAGATTAATGAATGGCGTAAGCGTCATGGTCTGCGTTATGACACCAGTACCGAAAACGGCATCAAGCCACAAAGTGTCGTACAAGCACTAGACAGAGTGACCAACAGCAACGCCATTATAACCAGTGACGTCGGTCAGCATCAGATGTTTGCCGCGCTTTACTATACTTATCTAGAGCCGGGTCAATGGCTCAATTCGGGTGGCTTAGGTACGATGGGTGTTGGCTTGCCGTATGCAATGGCAGCCAAGCTTGCTAATCCAGATCGTGATGTGGTCTGTATTACTGGCGAAGGCTCTATTCAGATGAATATTCAAGAGCTATCGACATGCCTGCAATATAATCTACCGGTCAAAATCTTGAACCTAAACAACGCGCAGTTGGGTATGGTAAAACAGTGGCAAGATATGCTGTATGAGGGTCGTCATGCGTCATCTTATATGAATTCATTACCAGACTTTGTCAAGCTAGCTGAAAGTTATGGTCATGTCGGTATCAAGATTACCGATCCTGCCACTATGGAAGCACAGATTGCAGAAGCCATGGCAATGAAAGACAAGCTGGTATTTATTGACGTTTATGTCGATCGTAATGAGCATGTATATCCAATGCAAATCGCTGGACAGACGATGCGTGATATGTGGTTAACCAAAGGGGAGCGTACCTAATGCAACAACAACATCTGATTTCGGTATTGATGGAAAACGAAGCGGGTTCGTTGTCGCGGTTAGTCGGCTTGTTCTCACAACGTGGTTATAATATCGAAACCTTAAACGTCGCCCCAACGGAAGATCCGAGTATTTCGCGTCTGACAGTGACGACGATTACTTCTCCTGAAAGAATTGAGCAGATCACCAAGCAATTGCATAAATTGATTGAAGTGGTTAAAGTGCTTAATCTATCAGACACCGTTCACGTTGAGCGCGAGTTAATGCTAGTCAAAGTTCGCGCAACGGGTAGCGTACGTGAAGAGATCAAACGCAGCGCAGATATTTTCCGTGCACAAATTGTTGACGTCAATGCCAATCTCTATACGATTCAGATCGTTGGCGATACGGCTAAGCTAGATGGTTTTATCGATACTATCGGCCGAGAACGTGTCTTAGAAGTGGTACGTTCGGGTGTGATTGGTATTGCACGTGGAGAAAAAACACTGAGTATTTAATACGCTTAGTGGCTGAGCAGCTAAATAGTTAATCAAAATAATTTTAGTTATAATCTATTTACCATTAACATAACGCTTATGTTAGTGACCATTTTACGATAATGGCGACTGCATAAGCGTTTACTATCCATGGCACGCCATGATTGAGGAAAAGGACTCTATTTATGAACGTTTATTATGATAAAGATTGCGATCTATCGATTATCCAAGGCAAAAAAGTTGCGATTATTGGTTACGGTTCACAAGGCCATGCACACGCACTTAACCTACAAGATTCAGACGTCGATGTGACTGTTGGTCTACGCGCAAACTCAAGCTCATGGAAAAAAGCGGAAAATGCTGGTCTAAAGGTTGCTGAAGTTGCTGATGCAGTTAAAGCTGCTGACGTGGTTATGATTTTGACCCCTGATGAGTTCCAAAAAGAGCTTTATAACAACGAGATTGAGCCTAACATCAAAGAAGGGGCTACGTTAGCTTTTGCTCATGGTTTCGCGATTCATTATAACCAAGTTGTTCCTCGCAGCGATCTTAATGTCATCATGGTTGCTCCAAAAGCACCTGGTCATACCGTTCGTAACGAATTCACCAAAGGTGGCGGTATTCCAGATTTGATCGCGATTTATCAAGACGCCTCAGGTCAAGCCAAGCAATTAGCTTTGTCTTACGCAGCTGGTGTTGGTGGTGGTCGTTCAGGCATCATCGAAACCACGTTCAAAGATGAAACTGAAACTGATCTATTTGGCGAGCAGGCCGTACTTTGTGGCGGTGCTGTTGAGCTAGTAAAAATGGGTTTTGAAACGCTAACAGAAGCAGGCTATGCGCCAGAAATGGCTTACTTTGAGTGTTTGCATGAGCTTAAGCTTATCGTTGACCTCATGTATGAAGGCGGTATCGCTGATATGAACTACTCAATCAGTAATAACGCTGAATATGGCGAATATGTGACTGGTCCTGAAGTCATCAATGAGCAATCACGTGAAGCTATGCGTAATGCGCTAAAACGCATCCAATCTGGCGAATACGCAAAAATGTTCATCAGTGAAGGCGCAACCAACTATCCATCAATGACGGCTCGTCGTCGTAACAACGCTGAGCATCAAATCGAAGTGACTGGTGCTAAGCTACGTGGTATGATGCCTTGGATTGGTGGTAATAAAATCATTGATAAAGACAAAAACTAAGTCAATATTTTATGATAATAAGGCTTAAGAAGTCTTAACAAACCCCGTGTTATCGAGTGATAGCACGGGGTTTTTATTGCTATTAATACAAAGATATTTTTAAAAATATCTGAAAGATATAGCCAAAACATCCTAAAAACGCGACGGTATTGCTGATATCAATTTTTTGTCGCCTCTGTCTGCGCAAGCACAGCACGCAAGAAAAAGTGATATCAGCAGTGCGTGATGTATCGATATTACCTTTCACTCACTATAGCGGTTGAAAACCAGTAACCTACACCCAATATAAGGAAGCGTCGTCGGTCCAGTTACGTGACTATGTTGGTGGTTGGTCGGTGGTTGTTTCTCTTCTTATTTTTTCCATAGATTACAGGTTGTATGTTGTGCAAATATCTTTTCCAGACTGGCTAACGCCGCAATTCGTGTATATTACTCTTAGTGCTGTCGTGGCTGTTTTGATTTGGATCGAAGGTGAGATGCTCAAAGGCACCGATGGCAAGCTGCCACAATCTAAATTTTTTCAAATCAGCTCGCTGCTAGACACCTCATGGTTTTTTATCTCTGTGGTGATGTTGTACGTGATCGATCTAACGCCGTTAGCGGTTGCAGTACCTGCGGCATACGGGATTTATACGGTGTTTGGTTGGGTTTACGGCACCAGATTATTAAAGCGTAAAGGTATCCCAGACTCACCCAAAGATTTGGTCATACCAGCTAAGTATATTGCTTATAGCCAATCGTTTTCTTTAATATTTTTTGCCCTTTGCTTACTGGTGTTGACCTCACCATGGCTACCTATAGCACAGTAAATGTATGCAAAAAATGGTGAAATCTAATTTTTATTATTGAATATATATAACAAGAATATTGAAATTGACAGTAATAAAAGGGTCTAGAGGAGATAACGAGCCATTAAATTACGGTGCTAAATGGTGATTAAAGGCTTCTTATATTGTTTACAAAACTCTGTAATTTAATATGTTGCAGTCAAAAAAAACTGTTATAATCAAGCTGTACTCAATGGATTTGAGGCAAAAACCATAAGTTATCTCTTTGATATATTATGAGTTTGAGCCGTAGCATTCAGCAAAAAATCTAGGGTATATATCAATTAATCGGTGATGACACACGTCTCGCCAACAGTTAAAGAGTCAGGAAAATTTATGTCAGATAAAGTTGAAGGCACTGTAAAGTGGTTTAATGAAGCTAAAGGTTTTGGTTTTATCGCTCAAGACAATGGCGGACAAGACGTATTCGCTCACTACAGCGCTATCCAAGGTGGCGGTTTCAAAACCCTAGCTGAAGGCCAAAAAGTATCTTTCATCTTAGGTGATGGCAAAAAAGGCCCACAAGCTGAGCAAATCGAAGCCATCTAATTTTAATGGCTGTTGAGTATCACTGTTAACAGTATTCTCAGCAATGTTAATTTTAATAAGATGTATAGATTTCTTTGTTTGTTAAAACAATAAAAATACTGTTTAGACTTTAAAGAAAAGCAACCTCTCATCAGGTTGCTTTTTTTGTGCCATTTATTTCACATTGAAAATAACTGTCGTTAAATACTAGCGGTTTGAACGGTCGATGATTCCAGATAATGTAACGTATTTACGTAATAAAAATGTAGGAAAGAGGGTGTTTTATGAAGTGGCATACATGGTTTTCAATTGAATGGCAGCAAGTATTGGGTATTTCATTATCAGCGCTTGGGTTTTATTTAGGACTCATGTTATTTACGCGATTGATGGGGCTACGAAGTTTTTCTAAGCTCTCGAGCCATGATTTTGCCATGACAGTTGGTATTGGTAGCATACTGGCATCAACAGTGTTGTCCGATAGCCCGTCTTTGTTACAAGGCTTATTCGCCGTTGCTGTGCTATTTATGATTCAAGGGGTTATCTCAGTTATCAGACGTAAAGTCAAACCCTTGAAATCCTTGATTGATAATCAGGCCATCATACTGATGGCGCATGGTGAATATTTTTTGGATAACCTAAAAGAAGCGAATTTGAGTACCAGTGATGTGCAAGAAGTACTACGCAAAAATGGGCTCAAATCCAAGAGCGAAGTCTTTGCAGTTATTATGGAAACCACAGGGGACATGAGTGTCATTAAAAATGATAACACCACTCCCGATTGGTCGTTGTTTGATGATATTCGTGATAGTGATTTATTGATTAAGCCTGATAAAAGCACTTTATAAAGTGTTTTAAGTGCATAAAAAGAATTGAGGTGATAAATAATAACAAAACGTTAAGTAAGTAAGGCGATGATAATGCTATAAAGGGCAAAAGGTTAAGCCCCTTATTAGAATGAAACCGTAAATAATAGGTATATAAACTATTTTTTTAATAATAGTGACAAATTTATGACGCATTATTCACGGCACTGCCTTGACCTTAAGGCGCTGCTCGCGCAAGATAGATAGGTCTGATAATAACGGTTGGCTTAGCTTTAACAGATTTGATGAGTAGGGAATAGTAGACCGATACCCTTTGGTATTGTTTTGGCATTTCTGACTATTAATTTGCTGTTGAGGCAGTAACGACCTTAAGTAGCATTTTGAACGACGATTTGAACGACAGTTTAAAAGATGAACCTTTGGTTCTTAACTGACAATTTTTTAATTCATAACATTAATAAACGAGGAACGTATGAAAGCATTAGTAGCGGTCAAGCGTGTCATTGATTATAACGTAAAAGTTCGTGTAAAAGCTGATAACTCTGGCGTAGATCTATCTAACACTAAGATGTCAATCAACCCTTTTGATGAAATTGCAGTAGAAGAAGCCGTTCGTCTAAAAGAAGCGGGTGTGATTGACGAAATCATTGTTGCGTCTATTGGTCCAAAAGAGTCACAAGAGCAAATCCGTGCAGCGCTAGCATTGGGTGCTGATCGTGGTGTTTTAGTATTGACTGATGCCAAGCCTTATCCACTGCAAATCGCTAAGATCCTGAAAAGCATTGCTGAGTCTGAATCTACAGATATTATCCTATTGGGTAAGCAAGCGATTGATGATGACAACAACCAAACTGGTCAGATGCTAGCCGCATTGATGGGCATTGGTCAGGGTACGTTTGCCTCAGAAGTGAAAGTTGAAGGCGATAAAGTCAATGTCACACGTGAAATCGATGGTGGTTTACAAACGCTTGCGCTTGACTTGCCAGCGGTGATTACAACTGATTTGCGCTTGAATGAGCCACGTTATGCCAAACTGCCTAACATCATGAAAGCGAAGAAAAAGCCACTTGATGAAAAAACGCCAGCTGATTTTGGTGTTGATATGGCTTCTAAGCAAGAGATTATTAAAGTTGTGCCACCTGCTGAACGTAAAGCTGGTATTACAGTGAAGTCAGTTGATGAATTGGTCGATAAGCTAAGAAACGAAGCAAAAGTAATCTAGTACTTTGTTATAGCGTATTCTGTGTAAAATTATCATGACGCTGCTCGTGTATTTTAAAGCTAAGCGTACGAATAATTTTATGAACAGATGATCACATGAATAGATGATACGAACAAATAAAGGATAAAAACAATGGCAATTTTGGTATATGCAGAACATGACAATGCCAGTCTAAAAAAGGCAACTTTAAACACTATCGCTGCTGCTAAACAAATGGGTAGTGATGTCCATGTATTGGTCGCTGGTAGCGGCGCGCAAGCAGTGGCTGATGAAGCAGCGAAAGCTGAAGGCGTGGCTAAAGTATTATTGGCTGATAATGCAGCTTATGAGCATCAATTGGCTGGTAACATAGCGCTATTGGTTGCTGATATTGCTGGCGATTACAGCCATATCATTGCACCTGCTACAACGACTGGCAAAAACTTTATGCCACGTGTTGCGGCATTACTTGATGTGAGCATGTTGTCAGAAATCTCTGCTGTCGTAGATGCGCAAACTTTTGAGCGTCCTATCTATGCAGGCAACGCAACAGCGACTGTTAAAACATCAGAAGATAAAGTGGTATTAACTGTACGTACGACCGCATTTGATCCAGTCGCGAGCGAAGGTGGTTCAGCCACAGTTGAAGCAATCGATAACGTGCAAGAAACAGGTAAATCAAGCTTTGTTAACGAAGAGATGGCGAAATCTGACCGTCCTGAATTGACCTCAGCTGGTATCGTTGTTTCTGGTGGTCGTGCATTGGCCAATGGTGAGAACTTCACTAAGTACATCGAACCATTAGCCGACAAATTAGGCGCAGCGGTTGGCGCATCACGTGCTGCTGTTGATGCAGGCTATGTACCAAACGATATGCAGGTCGGTCAAACGGGTAAAATCGTTGCACCGGATTTATATATCGCTGCTGGTATCTCAGGTGCGATTCAGCATCTAGCTGGTATGAAAGATTCTAAAGTCATCGTTGCTATCAACAATGACCCAGAAGCGCCTATCGCTAGCGTTGCTGATTACTTCTTAGAAGCTGATTTGTTTGAAGCATTGCCTGAGCTAACCAGCAAGGTGTAAGCTTGAACGATTAAGCGTCTGATATCGCTTAATCTATGATAAATCGTAAAGCCTCCGGTTCAATGAATCGGGGGCTTTTTTATGGGATATTTTAGATACTGATATTTTCTATGCCACTTTTTATATCGCTGTAATTTAGCTTATTTTTATTATTATTCTCAAAGTGATAATACGCCTTAGAATTTATCTAGATTTTATAAGACCTATCAAAATGAGGGCACACGCTAGTCAAATCGATAAATGTCAGCTACTATACTGATACTATCATTTGATTTGTATGTTTTTAGATTGATCTGACTATAGATGACTAAATGATAGACCAATTAATTAGTACGTTAAGGGATTAGGAGATACTAATGGAGGCAGGATTAAACATGTCAGAACGCTTACCTCAAGAATGGAATGATTGGGTAGCAACGAATATGATGCGCGGTGTTCGAACAGAGACAATCGTTCAAACACTAAAGGATAATCGCTTTTCAGACGCTCAAATCAAAGTCGCACTGAGTGATGATTTTAAGGTAGCAGCAAACGACAGTAAACAACCGATTCGTAGGCTGCCAAATAACTGGAAAGAATGGGTCGCTACCAATTTGCTTGAAGGCACGAGTAGAAACAGTATTGCGAACGTATTGACGCAGCAAGGGTTTAGTCATGCGGAGATATTACTAGAAATAGAGACGGCTTCTAAAAGCCCTTACCTACAAGCAGGCGTTAAAGCCGCTAAGCTCCTAAAAAAACGAGAATGGCTGCTTAGCACCTGCGATGACTTGGCTAAGTTAGATCCTGGTTATAACAAGCAAATTGATGTGATCGATACGCCACCGTTTGAGGTGTTTATCAAAGATTACTATAGTAAACATAAGCCTGTGGTACTGAAAAAAGGCATTGATCATTGGCCAGCACTAAAAAAATGGAGCCCACAGTATTTTGCAGATACGTTGGGGGATGCAGAAATTCAGGTGCAGTTCAACCGCGAGAATGATGCGCTTTTTGAACGTCATTCTGATAAGTATCGTAAATCAATGCTGATGTCTGAATTTGTTAATATGATAGAAAATGACGGTGAAAGTAACAACTATTATATGACTGCTAATAACACGCAACAAAACGTTGAAACCATTAAACCGGCACTCGATGACATCGGTGATTTTGGTAAAGGTTATCGACAGCTTTTAGACAATGATGCGGCCTTTAGTACGTATTTTTGGATGGGACCCAAAGGAACCTTTACACCGCTACACCACGATTTGACCAATAATATGCTGGTTCAAGTATATGGTGCTAAGAAAGTAACATTGATTCCAGCATGGCAAGTACCTTGGTTATACAATGATTTGCACGTATATAGTGAAGTGAATTTTCCTACTTTCGATCTGAAGAAACATCCTTTGATGCGGCATGTGACTCCAGTTGAAATCACTATTGAAGCTGGCGATGCATTATTCATTCCTATCGGGTGGTGGCACTGTGTGAATGGACTGGAAAAATCTATTAGTATTAGTTTTACTAACTTTAATGCACCGAACAACTATTCCGCGAGCTTTATGGAAGCACAAAACTGATGTGTATGTAGAGTTGAGTGAATCAGATCTAAATAAAAAATGACTGAATAAATATGTTTATTCAGTCATTTTTTTATCAATCTTTTATCTGTACTACATAAATGACACTGCGCTTTAGGAATAGCTTCTTTGACGTAGCGTTTCATATAAGCATAATGAGCCTGCAATGGCGACATTGAGGCTTTCTTGACCATTGGGCTGTGGTAGAGCGATAGGGGTGGCACACTGCATCAGTTCATCGCAAACGCCCTGACCTTCATGTCCCATAATCCAAGCGATTGGTTCTTTTAAGTCATGTTGATAAATAATTGTATCGGTATGTGAACTGGTCGCTAAAAGTGGTACTTGGACATAATCTAAGATGTCTTGCACACTTAGACCTTCATAGATAGTTAGGGCAAACTGAGCACCCATACCTGCTCTTAGAGTCTTAGGAGACCATGCTTGCGCTGTGGCATCGGTACAGAGTATGTTCTTGATGCCAACTGCTGCTGCGGTGCGTAGTAATGTACCAACATTACCACTGTCTTGGACATCATTCAGAATCAGGCAGTCATCATTAATTATCGCTAAGCTGGGCGTCGGTATGTTGATAAGCGCCATAATATCGATACCTGTACCCAAGCTACGAATACTCTCATATAGCGAGTCTGATAGCGTTAGAATAGGCGTATAAGTCGGCAGACGAGTTAAAACCTGCTGCACCTCAGAATGCTGATGTGCGGATTCTGCTAGCAATATTTGGGTAAACGGGTAGTCGCTACGCAGAGCTGCATCGATGAGATGAATCCCTTCGATGACAGTTTGACCTTGTTTTTTACGCTGTCGAGCTTGCGCCAATAGTGCCTTGACCAGTTTGACCGTCGTATTTTTATCTGAGGTAATCAGCTCGGTGGGATTTGCTACCATAATGGATCGCTTAGAAAAAAAGATAGAGAATTTGGACACTCATTATAAATCCACATCAATAATGGACATTATAATGAGTGTTACCGGACTGGTTCAGCTGACTTATTTATCAGTGTGCTTTACATGTAAGTCTTTAATATAATTGACTTCATTCTTGCTACCGAGTACCACTGGGACGCGCTGATGAATATCCGTCGGTTCGATATCTAGGATACGATGGACAGCATCAGTAGCACCGCCACCAGCACGCTCGATTAATAAGCTCATTGGGTTGGCTTCATACATCAAGCGCAATTTCCCTGCTTTGTGAGCGTATTTGGTATCAAACGGATAAGTGAAGAGACCACCGCGGCATAAGATACGGTGCACATCACCAACCATGGCGGCAACCCAGCGGGTGTTAAAATCGCGACCACGCACACCAGCTTCGCCAGCAATCAATTCATCGATATACTGTTGCATGGGTGCGCGCCAGTAGCGATAATTTGAGCTGTTGATCGCATACTCGCTTGTATCAGCATCGATTTGGACATGGTCTTCAATGAGTACATAGTCATTGGTGTCTGGATCTAAGCTAAACATGACAACGTTATCTGCTATGGTCAATGCTAGGACGGTAGAGGTGCCGTATAACAAATAGCCAGCTGCTAGCTGCTTATTACCCGCTTGCAAATAATCGCTATTTTCACTTGTCTGACCTTGACGCTCATACGGTAAAATAGAGAAAATAGTGCCCACTGCCATATTGATGTCGATATTTGATGAGCCATCAAGGGGGTCGAACAATACCAAAAGACTGCCATCAGCATTGGCGGCGGTAGCATCATCAAGCTCTTCTGAGGCAACACCTGCGCAATGGGTATTTTTTTCCAACGCATCAAGCAATAAATCATTTGCCAGTACGTCTAGTTTTTTTTGCTCTTCGCCTTGGACGTTTTGATTGCCGGCTTCACCCAAGATATCTGCCAATGCCCCTTTTCTAAGCAACTGCGAAATAGTTTTGCCAACGTCTGTGACCGTCATAATAACGTCATTCAGTGCAGGGCTGGTCGCATTGGTGTTTAAATAGTGTGCTAAGGTCGTCATGAGGCTTCCTAATAAATGGCCTAGAAATTTGAAAAAAGATAAGCGCTAAAGCAGTTTGCAGGTAGCATTAACCACTCTTGGAGCAGGTAAATATTTAAATAGGTGGTACGGCGTCTTTGTCCCACACACAAAATCAGCTACACTATCTCTGTTATTATTCATTGATAGTTTTAGAGTACTGGTTTTTTATTGTGGTGGGTATATGTCTATGACTATTATCTAATAGCGCTGCCGAACTTGTTTTACATCGCTTATACTATTAGGGTAAATTGTAGCAAATAAGCGCCTAAATGTCCCTGTATCTGTGCGTATCCGCTATAAATGAACAAACAAAGATGAATAATCCGTTATTATTGACTCATATAAACCAACGATAAAGACTTGTCATTATGTCAAATTCTATTGATAGTAGCGCAACACACACCATCTCACCGACAGATTATGCCAAATTCGACCCCGATACTATTCATCAAAAACTAAATACCTCGTTGAGTCGTCCACAGCTTAATATAGATGGCGGCATCCGGCATTTTTTGGGCGTAGAAGGGTTAAATAAAGCCCAATTGCAGGCGATTATTGCCAAAGCTGAGACATTTTTTGATGATAATGGACAACTAATCAATCGTCCTGAGCTGGAAGGCTACACGGTGATGAATCTGTTTTTTGAACCATCAACGCGTACGCGCACGACCTTTGAAGTGGCAGAAAAACGCCTAGGTGCTAATGTGCTCAATATCGATATTGAACGCTCTAGCACCAAAAAAGGCGAAAGCCTGCGAGATACCTTGTGGAACCTACAAGCCATGACAGCGGATATTTTTGTCGTACGCCATTCTGCTTCAGGCGCTGCCCACTTTATGGCGACCGAAGTCACACCAGACATTGCTATCATCAATGGCGGTGATGGCTGGCATGCCCATCCGACCCAAGGCATGCTGGATATGCTCACCATTCACCGTGAAGCGCCGCGTCCTTTTGAAGAATTATCGGTGGCAATCGTTGGAGATATAAAGCATTCACGCGTCGCGCGCTCGGACATCAGCGCCTTGCAAACGCTAGGGGTTACAGATATTCGCGTCTGCGCACCACGTACATTATTGCCCAAAGGTATTGAGCGTTTTGGTGTACAAGTTTATGAAAATATGGATGAGTGCGTGACAGACTGCGATGTGATTATGGGCTTGAGAATTCAAAACGAGCGTATTGGCTCGCCATTACTGGCGTCATCAAATGAATACTATAAGCACTATGGCATCACTCCAGAGCGGGTCGCACTTGCTAAACCTGATGCGTTGGTGATGCACCCAGGACCTATGAATCGTGGGGTGGAGATTGCCTCTAGCGTTGCCGATGGGGCACAATCTGTGATTTTAAAGCAGGTGAATAACGGTATTGCTATTCGTATGGCGGTATTGTCGCTTGCGATGGAAGGTCAACGCGCTCATCAAGCAGCTAGTAAGTAATCGCTGCCGCGCTGTTTTATTCTCACTTATTTTATTGATACGGTAATAACGCTCATGTCTACTATGCTCAATACTGATGCACCGCTCATTGACCATCTCCCTGATACTTTTAAAGCATCACTTTCAGATACTGCGAGAACTAAGCTGGCTAGCCTTGAGGCTGGACGCGAGATGTGGTTGCTGCCACCGTTGGTTGATTTATGTGCCCGTCTACGTGAACCAGGCCAACAACAACACGGTACGCTAAAGTCAGAAGGTTGCGCTGCTCGAGCCAATGGTTTTTTGCATGTAGTGACGCCACCCGATACCAATCCTATCTTAGAAAACGGCTCGCTGTTAAAAGGTTTGCGTGAGCGCGCGCTTGAAGATGGCGGTATTTATTTGCATATCCTGGGTGCACTAACGGCAGGTTTGGAAGGTGAGCGTCCGTCTAATATCGCAGGACTCAAAAAAGGGGGCTGTATTGCGGTCTCTAATGCACGTAGACCTTTTGCCAATGATTTGGTATTGCTGCGTACTTTAGAATATGCCGCAACCTTTGGGATGAAAGTGTTCTTTTATCCTGACGAGTCCAGTCTGTCAGGAGATGGGGTGGCACATGAGGGCTATATTGCCTCATATCATGGACTAAAAGGTATTCCATGGATTGCAGAGACTGTGGCCTTGTCTACTCAGCTATTGATGGTCGAAGAGACTGGAATTGCTGCTCATTTTAGCCAATTGTCATGTAAGTCTTCCATCGAGCTAATGCGCTGGGCGAAGGATAAAGGGTTGCCGGTTACTTGTGATGTGGCCATGCATCAGTTGTATTTAACCGATGACAATTTAGAGGGTTTTAACGCCCAAGCTTACGTGTTGCCGCCACTGCGCAGTAATACAGATCAGCAAGCCATCCGTCGTGGATTAAAAGATGGCACCATTGATGCGATTTGTAGTCATCATGAGCCATTGAACAGTACTGCCAAAAAAGCGCCCTTTGCCGATTGTACGCCCGGTATTTCAAACTTTGATACCTTTATGGCGCTGGCATGTCAACTGGTCAATGATGACGTACTAACGCTAGAGCAGTTGGTCGATAAAATCTGTCTAAATCCTGCAAAAATCGCTGGCATTAGCACGCAATATGAACACATTGGCGGTGCCGTATTGGTCGATCCGAATATCGAGTGGCAAGTCACTGCGCAATCGATGCTGTCAAATGGTAAAAACACGCCGTTCTTTAATCAGAAATTGCAAGGGCGCGTCGTGGAGACGTTCTTTGGCTAATTTTCCCCAACGGGACGAGGATTTACAGACATCTTCGAGGGCTAATCGCCATGACCGGTCAAGTCATGACGATAGGTTGCGCGGTGAATCTAGTGAGTCGATTAAAGCGGTGGCTGTCTATGAAGTGGCTAAAGGAGTCAGCGCGCTACTCGGGGCAGTCGCGTTATGGTTATGGCATACTGACCTTGAGCGTTGGCTCGCCACTGCCACAGAAACTTGGCAGCAAAACTTTGGTCATTTCCTTGCACCGCAAATCGACAGCACCGTGCGGATTGCCCAGCAGGCAAGTAAAAATTGGCCTTTGTTTCTATTATTTATATTTGTCTATGCAGCAATACGTTTCATTGAAGCTTATGGCTTGTGGCAAGATAAGACATGGGCCTATTGGTTCAGCGTCATCGGCTACGGAATATTTATTCCTATAGAACTGTATTATTTGATCGCCCGTCCCTTTGACTGGTTTAAGCTGGCTATTTTTATTTTAAACATTGTCATCGTTATTGTGGTGTATCGTAATATGAAGCAAAAAGGTCTAATATAAAGTTTTATAGTCAGAGCACTTTTAAACCGCTACGGTGTTACCTGCCCTAGATGGACTCAGTGTACTATAGTCAATCCACTATAAAAGCGTTACAGCGTTAACCTCGCTTGAGGTATTAAATATACATCTACACTCGGTTGCCTTGTACCACTTTTAAATTGAACCGACTATATATGTGGTCGGTCGCCTTGTAGCGATTCTAACATTCCTTGACTATAGATACTGATGAAAAAACCCAGCATAAAGTTAAGGGCTTTATACTGGGTTTTTATTATCTGCAAGCTTTTATAATTGATATTTTTATTGTTTACATAGTCAGTGAAAAGTAATATCAATAAATCACGCACTGCTGACATCAATTTTTCTTGATTGCTGTGCCTGTGCAGACAGAGGCTACAAAAAATTAATATCAGCAGTATCGTAGCGTTTTAGAGTTCTTTGACTATAGCTAAACGGTTTTCTCATCCGTACGAATGCTTTTGGCGACTTTGCCGACGCTCAACCCTTGCACCAAGATGGAGAAAATGACGACGGCATAAGTGAGTGCCAATAAGATATCGCGCTCTGTGCCTATAGGCAGTTGTAGTACTAGGGCGACTGAGATACCACCGCGCAATCCGCCCCATGTCAGCACTTTCCATGCACCAGCTGGTAAGTTAAGTTGACGACTAAAGGTCTTAGTGGTCATGCCAACTACGATCAGCCTTGCTAGTAGAGCGATGATAATGGTCAGACCACCTGCGATAAATAAGTTACCCGAATAGGCAATTATCACAACTTCAAGACCAATCAAAACAAACAAAATAGCGTTGAGAATTTCGTCTATTAACTCCCAAAACAAATCAATATAGTGGCGAGTCTTATCACTCATCGCCAGCTCGCGACCGCGGTTGCCGACCATTAATCCCATCATTACCATAGCCAGTGGCCCTGATAAATGCCAATGACTGGCCAGCGCGTAGCCACCTATGACGCCTGCTAAGGTTAATAGCACCTCTTCTTGGTAACTATCAATGCTCTTTAGTAAATAATACAAAATCGCACCGAGCACTAAGCCAAAGACAACACCGCCACCAGCCTCGACAGCCAAGGTATGTGCCACGTAATTGGCGGTCGGAATATCACCGCTAGACAAAATCCCAAGCAGCAAGACAAAAATAACGACGCCGATGCCATCATTGAATAAGGACTCGCCAGCGATGACCGTTTCGATACTTTTTGGCGCACCAGCCGATGCCAAAATACCCATGACCGCAATCGGATCAGTCGGTGATATTAAAGCACCAAACAATAAGCACCACAAAAAAGGTAGGCCAAAGTCAAATAGGGGCAGCATAAAATACAGGGCAGTGGCAATGAGTAACGATGACACTATGGTGCCGATACCTGCAAGAATACCAATGGGTAGTTTATAACGTTTTAAATCACTAATGTTGACGTGCAACGCTGCTGCAAACAACAGCATAGAAAGCATGCCATCGAGCAGTACTTCAGTAAAATCAAGCTGCTCTAATAAGCTGACTTCATAATCAATGAGCTGGTCAAAGCCTAAAAAGCCCAAAAAAATCGCGCCGATAGATAAGAGAATGGAGATGACCATGACACCAATGGTGGTGGGCAAACCAATAAAGCGATGATTAACATAGGTCAATAAGGCGGTAATAGATAAAAAAATCGCGCTGATTTCAAGGATGGTCAGACTGGTGGTAGATGCCATGAAAGAAGTCTCAGGGTGAATGTAAAGATATCTCTAAGCCAAAAGCTTATGAGTGTTGCGTAAATAGAGTGTTCGTTCTTATCTGCTGGCATTCGATGTGCCAATAACTCAGATCATTAGCTTGATTCTGTCTGTAGCGCTTTATCAATTTGGGCAGCAAACTCACCAACATATGCAAAATATTGATGGTCAGCATCGTCGTCAAGGATAAATTGCTTTGCCTGTTGGCACATGGCTTTTAGATCATCGATTAATTCGATATAGCTCAGATTTTCCTCGCCTGCGCGCGCAACCAATTTCAGTTCGTGCAGCAGGGTTTGCTGTTGTGCTGTATTTACTCGAGCGTAGTTCAAATCGACCATTGCCTGACAGAGGGCTTTTAGTACCATCAAGTCGGCAGTCGCGTAACGGCGTATTTCACCAAGTGAGGTATCAATAAAGTCTGATATTCTTGGCGTATGAGTGACGACAGCTAGCATTGTAAATCGTTGCTCACTGCCAGTATCAGCGTCGTCGTTTTGCGTTGGTGGCGTATAAAAGTGATAAGGACTTGGTGGTTGACGACGCATGATAATACTCAAGCAAGTGGTCAGTGACTGTACACAATTAACCGCCGTTTTGGGATCATTGATACCAGGAGACAGGGCACGCACGGCTATCTCGGTCATTTGTCCTAGACTATAAGCGATATCATTAGAGTGTGTTACGCGCTGCTCAATACGTATGCAGGTAGCAAAGCGCTGCCAAAACATGCCATCGGGTGTACGCGGGATAACAGCCAAGTGTGCTGTCTTCGTCCTTTTTAGGTTGTTTGGATGATCAGCTGGGCGTTGATAAAAATAGCCAATGACGTTTTTGTCAGTGACAAAATCGCCCAAATTGGCATGGAGTTGCACCACGCCACCGTAGTCTTGTGTCAATGTGATCAACGATTCTAGATAAATTTGTTGTAAGTAACCACAGCTTGGCGAATAGATAGTCGTCTTCGGCCAAGCGTAAAACTGCTCAACGTCATTGTCTTCAACATCACGCTGATGTGTGATATCACACTGGTCACTATACCAATGATAAATACTTTTAATCGCATCGTTGCTGGCATTTTGAATGACATGTGATGCTTGAATGGCATGTACCATATGTTGGACAAAATATACCAATAACAAGGCACAGATAATCGCCATGATAATGGCAAAGGTTACTGCTAATTGCGGCACACCAAACGCAACGTCATACTTATGAATCGACTTTAAGACCAATAAACTATAACTAAAGGTACCGATAAACGCACCTAGGACAAATTGGTTTGGCGTATCTGTCAAAAAATTACGTAACAATCGCGGCCCAAATTGTGAGGAGGCCATCGACAATACGGCAATAGTTATCGAAAACGTGGTGCCTGCGACGCCAAGTACCGCCCCTGCAATCGCGGTCATAATTGCGCGTGCCGCATCATCATCGCCCGTAAAGGCAAAACTTAGCTCCCTGACGGTTTCACGGTCAAAGTGCTCATCAATCGTGACTAAGATAGGCGCGAGTATTATACCCACGAGTACACAAGCAGTCGGGATAAACCAATAAGAGCCAATCAACTGCTCCCAAAGGTTTCTAAAGCGATCAGGCAAGTCGGTTAGCGTCTTTAGCGACCATAACTGTGCGAGATTTTTTAGTCCGTTTTGTCCTGTATTGACAGCACGGGTAAAGAGGCTGTTTTTAGCATGGTCATTGGCTGCCATAGGTATTGAGGTATCCAAAGTAATAGTTATTTGACAGTTATATGGCTTGGTTGGTTAAAATTCATCATCAGTTCAATATAAGAAATTACGGCAAGCATGACATCCAGCCGGGGTGGGTTTCCCTCGCTAACCGTACTATTACCGCTCAATTACTGATGTTACTCATATTGCTTTTGGATTGTCTGCTTCAGTAATGATAGTGTTTTTACCTTCGCGTCTACCAGCATCGGTTTTTACTGGTTGTTCGCCAGTGTCTTTAGGAATAACAATTTCATGGTCATGATTGTCGCAGTCTACATCGCTGTCTTTATCATACGCCACAGGGTCAAAATGCGGGACATCATTATGAACATCTGAAGTATCTTTGGCTAATTGCTGAGTTGGGGTAGTCATCGTTTTTCTAAACAGTTTGTCCCTCTTATGCGGATGAGAGCTTGCTTCGTCATTTGCTGATTTTTTGCGAGGCTCACTGTTTGTGAAGATAGTGCCCAATGGTAAGTTTAGCTGTGCTTTGGCAAATGCCTCAGTATTCTCAAATCGAGCGACCAACAGGCTTAACCAAGGTTTCTGATCTTCTTGATTCATCTCGTCCAGCTCATCCTTGATAGGTAGCGGATAAGGCAATGTACGATAAAAGTCCCATAACGTCATGTTGCGCAAGTCCTTTTTGAGCACATAGTCATCGTCTTCGGTCATAGTAATGAGATTGCTATCTTGCAGATAGTTAATATAGGTATACCACTTTGGTAGCTCTTTACGACCCAGCACATTACGCAGTGCTTGTTCACTAACCGCTTCACCTTCTAAGTGATGGGTATACACGAGATTTAGCATGTCTAACAAGCTAAGCAGTGGATGGCGTGGGTAGACTTCCTCAGTTTCAAAAATCGTCAAGGTATAACTAATCTCAACCCCTAACAAAATTAAATTCCAAGACAAATATATCCATAATAAAAAGATAGGTAGCGCGGCAAAAGCACCGTAAATCGCCTCGTAACTGGTAAAGTTTGCCATCACAGTACCAAAAAGATGCTTCATCAGCTCAAAGACGATGGCAACAAAGATACCGGCAATCGCTGCGTTTTTTGCTGGTACTCGCGCTTTTGGGATAAACCAATACATCCCAATAAAACCAGCGATGGTGATGCCAATTGAGATGGCCTGTACCCAAAAAGACCAATCAATACCATAACCCGCAATTTGGCGGTTTAAAAAACTCAGGCTTTGCACGGTACTTGAGGCGATAAATGCCGTACCCAGCACAAGCGGCCCCATGGTGACGATGGTCCAATAGCGCAGCATGCTTTTGATGCCACCTGAACGATTTTCTACGCGCCAGATTTGGTTAAAAGCGCGCTCAATGGTCGTCAAAGTCATGATGGTCGTAAAAAACAGCACCATCGCCCCAATGATGGTCAGATTTGATGATTTTTCCGCAAAGCTATTGATATACTCGCTGACCTGCATGCTTGATTGTGGCAGCAAGTTGCTATAGATAACCTCATAAATCTGTGCTCTGACCAAAGCCAATGCTGGTACTGAGGATAAAATCATCAGTAGTACTGTTAGTATCGGTACAATGGATAGCATGGTTGTATAGGTAAGTGACGCCGCTTTTTGCTGGCAATTGTCTTCAAAAAAGTGCCGAATCAAAAATCGTAAGAACTGAAACCAGCGTTGGTGTAAAAATGGGATTTTTTTTAATAAGTTTTCCATGTCGACCATTTAGCAGCGATAAGAGTGACAATAGTGTAACAAAAATGTACTATCCGCATCTGCCAAATAATTGTGTCAAAATGCACAGCGGCAACCGTTAACGGGTTTGGCTCGCTACAATGTCAAGCAGCGTTTGTTTGCATGTCAGTCAATGACTGGGGCATAATGTGCACATATATTTTGGTGTTTAATCCTGCACGATACACAGGCATAGAAGTGGCTGTGCAAAAATTGACAGCCTAGTGGCAGCGTAAAACGCTGGTACACTGCGAATACTGCTAAAGACAATAACGTCGATGATTTTATGAGGAAGTTTTGCTAATGAGTCAGACCACCCTTTATGTTTTGGTGCTTTATTACTCGAGTTATGGTACGACTAAGACATTAGCATATGCGATTGCACAAGGGATTGAGGATGCTGGCATGACCGCACGTATCCGTACTGTGCCTACCGTTGCACCCGAAACCACGGCAAGCAAGCCAGCGATACCGGACGACGGTGATTTGTATTGCACGATGGATGATCTCAAAGATTGCAGTGGTCTGGCGCTTGGTAGTCCGACGCACTTTGGCAATATGGCCGCGCCCATGAAATACTTTTGGGACAATACCGTCACCCTTTGGTTGGCAGGCAATCTACAAAACAAGCCAGCTTCGGTATTTACGGCGACCGGCTCGATGCACGGTGGTCAAGAGACGACATTGCTGACCATGATGTTGCCGTTGATGCACCATGGCATGATGATCGTGGGTATACCGTATGCAGAACCCGCCCTCAATCGTACCAATCGTGGTGGTACGCCTTATGGTGTGAGTCATGTTAGCGGCGCGTTGCATGATCAACCGGTATCTGCTGATGAGCGTGAACTGGCAATTGCTCAAGGTCGCAGACTTGCCATTACGGCGACGGCTTTAGCACAGGCTAACTTTGGTCGCTAAGTCGCACTGATGCTAAGTCGCACTGATGCTAAGTCGCACTGATGCTAAGTCGCACTGATATATTGCTTATAAGGAAAAGATACTTCTAATGGCTATTAACCGCTCTGATAACAAGGCTAATGCCCCAATAGAGAATGCTGCTGCTGGCAAGCCTATTGCACCGATGCGTCAACGCTTGCTGCTCACGTGGTTGGTTTGGATGGCGTACCGGTTACTGGCCTTGCCGATTATGATTAGTGTTTTTAATCCGACTAGCCCTGATATCATTGGTGGCATTGCTTGGCAAACGCTGTGGTTGATTCCGGCTTTTATCTTGACACCAGTGATATTACGCGGCCGCTCGCCCTATATGTTATTGATTGGCAGTATGCTGACCTTGGTGTACTTAGGCGCTAGTGGGGTCGTGCTGTTTACTCGTTTTTATGGCAGCAGCGTGATTGAAATTCTGGTCTATTTGCTTGATTTTGTCTTACTATTTGCAATCAATGTTTGGTTATTTATTTTACTAAAGCGTCTGCCATCGATGAATAATGTCGTTAAGCAGCCTCGTTCTCGCTAGTCGTTCATTCTTGATTTACCAGCATAAAAAAGCGGCGCTTCATTCAGAGCGCCGCTTTTTTTCGTCTTTTTACTGGTGTGATAAAAGCCTTAATTGATTTTGGTTAATTCTAAGTCCATCTTTTTGCCATCATTAATCTGACTTACTTTTACCGGTAAATAATCTAAGCTTGGCGCTAACCAAAAACTGGTAGAGCGGCTATTGTCATCATGGATACGATCGACACGCACGGTATCAAAGGTACCGGCTGGCACGGTGATTTTGGTATTGCCAGATTTTTTAAAGGGTGTTTTCTCAATTTTATCTTTCTTCGCCATATAGTAATTACCTGAGAACTTACCGTTCAGTAAATCTTGGCGAATTTGCACCTCAAGGCTTAAATCATCAAAGGCTTGCTGCGCCATATTCATGGTTGAGGTTTTGCCTCTATAGTTACTGGTGACCTTTTTGCTACTTGGGTTAAAGTCTAATTTATGTGTACGTCCAATACCTAGGAGCTTATAGGTGGTACTGGCCTGAGTTGGGATCACATTGTTACCATTGATGGTAAACGTACTATTTTGCGCCGCACTTGCGACGCCAGCCACCCGTGCATTGACATTGTACTTCCATGTATTGCCCGATTTGTTGAGCGTACGGGTAGCCGTGCCTTTATATTTGTCTTCAACGGTAAAGCTATAATTGGCGTTCGATGGTTGAATGGTTTTTGCGCTGGCAAGGGTAGGTGCGGTCATACTTAAAGCTCCGATAGCAGCAATACTGGCGCCCGTGGTCAAGGCGGTTAAGAGTTTGGACTTGCTGCGTGTGGTGTTGTTAGAATCGGCTATTGATGACTTTTTATTTTTTGATAAAAAACTCATGGATGTTCCTTAGTTAATATGATGCTGATATAGCAGCTTTTATCGATAGTTCTTATTATGTTGATAGCTTATATTTCTAGCCCCTATAATGGTCATACTCTGTTACATTTTCAAGAGCAACAGCAGACTGGCAGGTGTAGTGCTTGTAGCAAATGTTGCTATAAAGCTTGATCCAACGATTAGAGGTAACTTGCTGTAAAGTCAGAAATAAGAGACAAATAAAACATAGGTTTTATATTAAGTACCGCGATTTAGTAGCCTTCCCCTAAGCCTTTTATCCAGCCAACATTCCTCAATATATTCACTTCTCATTTTTCCAAAGTTAGTACATGGTATTTGCCAAATAATATTATAGTCAGTGAAAAGTAATATCAGCAGTATCGTAGCGTTTTTGGGGTATTTTGACTATAAATGAAAGAAAACATTGAATACTAAATTATCATTAGGGTCTGTTGAACATTCAAATGTGGTACTGGCAGTGTCTATTTTTTAGACAATATGCAGTGAAATTTTGGACGCCTAGTCATTCTAGGTTAGACAATTTCGCCATGTATTGGCAAAAAATAGTCCTGCCCTCAAAGGCTGATGCTAAAATCACCTCAAACGTTGTTGTAAACTTAGCTAAGGTCTAGACATTATCGTCGTTTAAAAGGTTTGGGGCAATTTTAGCGATCAGCAGTCCTAATATTTGAATGTTCAACAGACCCTGGAATAATCTTGTAAATTTTTGGTGTTTACACTTGAAGCCAACCCATCTTGCCCCCACTTTTTGATACAAGCTCAAAGCTTATCTTTAGAATGCTGCTTTTAAGCGGTAATGCTTATAGATATTGGTATTGAGACCATTAATTCAAATAAACCCTTATTGTAAATAACTAAATTATTGGAGACATATTGATGAATATTCGTCCTTTACATGATCGTATTGTTGTCCGCCGCATAGAAGAAGAAACAAAAACGGCTGGTGGTATCTTGCTTCCTGGTTCTGCTCAAGAAAAGCCTTCACAAGGTGAAGTGCTAGCAACTGGTAACGGTCAGATTCGTGACAATGGTGAAACTCGCGCGTTAGATGTAAAAGCTGGCGACAAAGTCTTGTTCGGTCAATATGCTGGTCAAACTGTCAAGGTTGACGGCGAAGAACTACTTATCATGAAAGAATCTGATGTATTGGGTGTGCTAGAAGGCTAGTCCTTTTGAGTATTTTTATACTCAGCGCATTTTGATAATATCATTGAAACATTTAATTGCATTCTCATACTTATAATAGTGGAGTAATTTAACATGGCAAAAGACGTAAAATTCGGCATAGATGCCCGTAAACAAATGATGGACGGCGTAAACGTTCTAGCAAATGCAGTACGAGTCACACTAGGCCCTAAAGGTCGTAACGTGGTAATCGATAAATCGTTTGGCGCACCTACCATTACTAAAGATGGTGTTTCAGTTGCTAAAGAAATCGAGCTTGAAAACAAATTCGAAAACATGGGCGCTCAATTGGTTCGTGAAGTCGCTAGCCGTACCAACGATGTTGCTGGTGATGGTACGACTACTGCGACGGTATTGGCTCAGTCAATCTTGCAAGAAGGCATGAAATCAGTTGCCGCTGGCATGAACCCAATGGATCTGAAACGCGGTATTGATAAAGCGGTACGTGCGGCTGTTGAGCAAATCCATTTGCTATCTACTCCCGCTGATGATTCAAAAGCGATTGCTCAAGTTGGTTCTATCTCTGCCAACTCAGACACCAAAATTGGTGAATTGATTGCGCAAGCGATGGAAAAAGTCGGTAAGCAAGGCGTTATCACTGTTGAAGAAGGTTCAAGCTTTGAAGATACCTTAGAAGTTGTCGAAGGTATGCAGTTTGACCGTGGTTATATCAGCCCGTACTTTGCGAACAAGCAAGACAGCTTAACTGCTGAGTTTGAAAACCCATATATTCTATTGGTTGACAAAAAAATCAGCAACATCCGTGAGATCGTGCCATTACTTGAGCAAGTCATGCAGCAGAGCAAGCCATTGCTAATCATCGCTGAAGACGTAGAAAATGAAGCATTGGCAACTCTAGTTGTGAACAACATGCGTGGCGGCTTAAAAACTTGTGCCGTTAAAGCACCAGGTTTTGGTGATCGTCGTAAAGCGATGCTAGAAGATATCGCAACGCTAACTGGCGGTACGGTTATCTCTGAAGAGATTGGTCTGAGCCTTGAAACTGCTACTCTAGAGCAACTTGGTACCGCTAAGAAAGTCACTGTCGGTAAAGAAAACACCGTTATCGTCGATGGCGCTGGTAACAAAGCAGATATCGAAAACCGTGTTGAATCTATCAAACGTCAAGTTGAAGAATCAACGTCTGACTACGACAAAGAAAAGCTTCAAGAGCGTATGGCTAAACTGGCTGGTGGCGTTGCCGTTATCAAAGTTGGCGCTGCGACTGAAACTGAAATGAAAGAGAAGAAAGATCGCGTTGATGATGCGCTACATGCCACTCGTGCAGCGGTTGAAGAAGGCGTTGTCCCTGGTGGCGGTGTTGCTCTAGTTCGTGCGATGAATGCATTGTCTGAGCTACGTGGTGATAACGACGACCAAAACGCGGGTATCAATATCTTACGTCGCGCAATGGAAGCACCATTACGTCAAATCGTGACCAACTCTGGCGAAGAAGCCTCAGTGGTAGTCAACGAAGTGAAGAGCGGTACTGGTAACTACGGTTACAACGCAGCTTCTGGTGAATATGGCGATATGCTAGAGATGGGTATCCTTGATCCAGCTAAAGTAGCTCGTTCAGCGCTAGAGAATGCGGCATCTGTTGCAGGCTTAATGCTCACGACTGAAGTCATGATTACTGATTTGCCACAAGGTGATGACGGTATGGCTGGCATGGGTGCTGGCGGTGGTATGGGCGGTATGGGTGGAATGGGCGGCATGATGTAATTTTACTTCTGCTACAAAGCGATTTTTCTTTGTCAGATGCGCTCAATGTACAATAGGTACTATTTTCGCTCGTCTTCCTCGACGAATCGCTTTTCGCTAGAAGTATTACCAACGTCACAAAGTCTGTTTAATCATTAAAGCCCTGTTATCGAAAGATAGCAGGGCTTTTTTTGCGTTTAATATAATAGTTAGCGTCACACAGAAAAACCCCAGCGAGCTGAGCTTACTGGGGTTTTTAATATCAAATTTGATTAATATTTCTAATATAGATTTAAATTTTCAATTAACTGATTATTAAGATATAGTTGTTATAGCGAATATATTCGCTATGAGTCACAAGCAACCAATCAAACTAGAAGGAATTAACAGATGAAAATACTATCGATTGTGATGGCAGTATCAGCGTTAGCTCTATTTTCTGTTCCTAGTTCAGCTGAATATAAATTTCAGAATAGTATGCAAACGTCTCAAAAAGCCATGAGCATGTCTCGGGTTGAACGGCCACAAGTGATGCAGCTGTCGTTTGATAACAAAGAACGCAATACCAATGAAAAGGAGATTTACGAAAAGGTTATGAAAAATGCCAAAGCGAGCGGCTTTGAGCTCAAAGAAATAGAAGCGATGAAAATAGCACATATCGTCAATGGCGCTTTAGATAATGAGCCGCCAGAAGCAGCGTCTATTAATATTACAGTGACTATTCATCTAAAAAGACCAATTAAGATAGAGGTTGAGATTTCTCTATAATTTATTCGTTCTCTCATTAATAATTTTACAAGCCATACTTTATGAGTCACTTACTCTATATACATAAAATAAGACCCTAATAGACTTTATATTTATTAGGGTCTTACAATTAGAGATTAATCACAGGCAGAGGTTGATTGAAGGTATTACTGCTACTGATTCGCCTCATCCCGTCTAAACGTCCACGTCTTATCATCAGATGCACCTTCACAATAGTAGTATCCAGCCAAATCAAATTGCTTTAGCTGTTCAGCATTGGTCAGCTTATTATCTGCCGCATATTTCACCATTAGTCCGCGCGCTTTTTTGGCATAGAAACTAATGACTTTATATTGGCCATTCTTTTCATCTTCAAATCGCGGCGTGATAATTTCAGCATTTAACGCCTTTTTCTTCACAGACTTAAAGTACTCATTAGAGGCTAGGTTAATCAATACTTTGTCATCGCTATCGGCCATACGTGTGTTGATAGTGTCAGTCACGTCTTCGCCCCAAAACTCATAGAGGTTATCACCGCGCTCATTTTTCAGCTTGGTGCCCATCTCTAAGCGATAAGGCTGAATCAAATCCAATGGTTTCAGTACGCCATAAAGACCCGACAAAATACCCAGATGTTCATTGACGTAAATGACGGTGTCTTTATCCATGTGATACATATCAAGACCCGTATAAACATCTCCATCAAACAAATAACCTGCAGGTTTAGCATTACTATCCGTAAAGTGAGTATTAGCACTCCAAGACCAGTCTTGATTACGCTGTGCATTCAGCTGTGCCAAATCATCAGAGATGCTCATCAGCTCTTGCAAATCAATCGGCTCTTTTGACTTCAGTATTTTCATCAGTGCCTGTGAGTGCTCAATCAGCTCAGGCTGACTATAGTAGTTGCCTAAATTGACTGGCATAGTATCTTTTTCATTTAAAGATTTGGCAGGGGAGAGTACAAAATACATCGTTATTCCTTATTATAGTGAATCAATGACCGACCTGTTGAGGTGTCAACCTTTCTCATTATACGATATACACAGGTTTAACTTGACTTACTCGTCGTGGTTTTGTATTTATATACCAGTATACTGGTAGTTTATAATTATGTCACAGGTCGTTACTGGTTCTCTTAGCCTATGTACCATAAGGGCTGACACGTTAGTTGAAAAATAAAATTTTTTAATATAACAATAAAAGTTATGTAGATGGTGTAAATACCTAACTTTTTATTTTACTTGTGGGTCATCATTAGTCAATGAAAGTTAGCCGATGATATCTCTATAATAAAAAGGCATGATGGTAAACCAGCTATCATTTATTAAATTGATAATCTTTAGTCATAAAGTTGCATAAACCATGACATAAGGTTTTTTTGTCCCCTGTGCTTTTTCAATGTGCGTTGAGGGTATTAAAAGTAGTCATTAAGACGTAAGTAAGGAGACGGTATGAAAATCGGTGTAATCAGTGCAGATATCGCGAGCGAAAGTCGCGTAGCGATAACCCCAGACGCAGTCAAAAAATTGCGTAAGCTTGGGTTTGAAGTCGTCATACAGTCAGGTGCAGGTCAAGCAGCGTATTATGCTGATGAGATGTATCAAACTGCCGGTGCCGAGATTGCCAGTAGTAGCGCCGAGGTCATTACACAGTCTCGAATTATTACTACGGTCAATGACTTACCTGCTGCGGCTATAGAACATTTGACCACGGGTCAAATCGTCGTTGGTATGCTCGATCCGTATCGTAATACACAGCTAGATGCTTATGCTGCCAAAGGCGCTACTGCTTTTGCGATGGAGTTATTGCCGCGCACATTGTCACGCGCACAGAATATGGATGTCTTGTCATCACAAGCTAACCTTGCTGGTTATAAAGCAGTATTGCTGGCAGCCAATGAATACTCGCGTCCTTTTCCAATGTTCATGACCTCAGCGGGTACAGTTAAGCCTGCCAAAGTGGTCATCTTAGGAGTTGGGGTTGCAGGTTTGCAAGCCATTGCGACGGCAAAGCGTTTGGGCGCAGTGGTAGAAGCCAGTGATCTACGTCCTGCAGCAAAAGAGCAAGTTGAATCCCTAGGCGGTAAATGGCTTGATGTACCGATGAGTGAAGAAGAAGCGCAAAAAGCCAAAGCGACAGGCGGCTATGCGTGGACACCATCAGAGCAATATATCAAAGACCAAGCCGCTGTGGTAGACAAAGCGTTAAGCAATGCCGATATCGTGATTACGACGGCGCAGATTCCTGGTCGTAATGCTCCGCGCTTGGTACATGGAGCAACCCTTGCCAAGATGAAGGCAGGCTCAGTGCTGATCGATATGGCTGCTGGAACGGGCGGCAATGTAGAAGGCAGTGTGCCTAACGAAACCATCACTACGGATAATGGCGTGCGTATCGTTGGTGCTGCCAATATTCCATCGATGCTCGCAGCGCAGTCTTCAGATTTGTATGCCAATAACCTTGTTAACTTTATCACAACCTTAATTGCGCCTGCTGGCGATGACGCTTCAGCAAGTGACGCATCAGCTAACTTGGCACTTAACTTAGACATGGAAGACGAGATTCAGGGCGCACTGGCGGTGACACATGACAGTCAGGTACGACTGGCCAAACGCTAGTTTGACTGGCTAAGTTTTTACAGCCTGTCATCACAACATTGTTACTACTAACGTTGTCACCATACATTTGCCAGTAACGAATAAATTTTTAGGAGGATAAGATGATTGCCACTATTTTAGCTGCCGCGCCAGCCGGTGCCGCCATGAGTAGTACACCATTTGTAGCGATTTTCACTGTATTTGTGCTCGCTATTTTTGTCGGATACTACGTGGTTTGGGGCGTTACGCCTGCACTACACACACCATTGATGGCCGTCACCAACGCATTATCAAGTATTGTCATCGTTGGTGCGATGCTACAGACCGTCACGATTGATGGCTCTATATTTACACCAACCAGCTTGCTGGGTGCCTTTGCGGTATTTCTAGCCAGTGTCAACATCTTTGGTGGTTTTGCCGTGACTGAGCGTATGCTTGCGATGTTTAAACCCAAAGTGAAAAAAGCACCCGCTCTTGAAACTGGGATGACTGAAAATGGAGGCAACGCATGAATGATTTTTCAACAATGATTGCGGCAAATGCAGATTGGTTTTACCTAGTCGGCGCTATTCTTTTCGTTTTAACCCTACGTGGTTTATCTAGTCCAAAAACGGCTATCCGCGGCAACCGCTTTGGTATGGCAGCGATGGCGATTGCTGTTGTGACCACATTCTTCTTAGCAGAAGGCCCCGTTCTTTGGTTGATTATTGGTGCCATGGTATTGGGTGCGGTCGTCGGTATGTGGAAGGCAAAAACGGTCGCGATGACCCAAATGCCAGAAACCGTTGCCTTGATGCATTCTTTCGTTGGTTTGGCAGCAGTTGCGATTGCCTTGGCAACCGTATTGCATACTGAGCAGCAGCATGGCGCGGTTGCTCGTGTCGAATTGTTCATCGGTTGCTTTATCGGTGCGATTACTTTCTCAGCGTCAGTATTTGCTTTCGGTAAATTGGCGGCGAAAAGCTGGGCCAAAACATTGGTCGGAGGATGGGTCAAACCTGTCCAAGCGCTACTGTTCATTGCGATGATCGGGTTTGGCGGCATGTATTTCGTCACTGATTCATTACCTGCCTTTTATGCAATGGCAGTGATTGCTGTTATCTTCGGTTGGATGTGGATTGCACCAATCGGTGGCGGCGATATGCCAGTGGTTGTATCACTATTGAACTCATTCTCAGGTTGGGCAGCAGCGGGTATTGGTTTTACCCTCGGCAACTCAATGCTCATTATCGCAGGTTCGCTGGTTGGTTCATCAGGCGCGATTTTGTCTTATATCATGTGTAAAGCCATGAACCGCTCATTACTCAACGTATTGTTCGGTGGTATGGGCACGTCAGCTGTGGCAGCAGGCGGAGACGATGGCGCGCCAAAAAACTACAAGGCTGGTTCAGCAGAAGATGCTGGTTTCTTGATGGCCAACGCCAGCAACGTTGTGATCGTACCGGGTTATGGTATGGCACAGGGCCGCGCGCAGAATGCAGTAAAAGAGCTGTATGAGCTGTTAAAAGAAGAAGGCGTTAACGTTCGTTTTGCCATTCATCCAGTTGCTGGTCGTATGCCTGGACACATGAACGTCCTATTGGCTGAAGCGGATGTGCCTTACGATGACATTCTTGAGATGGATGAGATTAACTCAGACTTCGCTAGTACGGATGTGGTCTTGGTGATCGGTGCCAACGATGTGGTAAACCCATCTGCAAAAGATGATCCGACTTCACCAATCTTTGGTATGCCAATCTTAGAAGTCAGCAAAGCGCAAACAGTTATGGTTATCAAGCGTTCGATGAGCACGGGTTATGCAGGACTTGATAATAGCTTGTTCTACATGGATAAAACCATGATGATTTTTGGCGATGCGAAAAAGATGGTAGAAGAGATGGTACGTAGTATCAATGGCGCTCATTAATCTTTAGAGTAAGCGGTTAATATTTACTTCTAAATATAAGCTTTTAAATAAAAAAGTCACTGAGGTGGCTTTTTTTGCGTTAAGGTACGCCTCGCTTATATTCAATCATTGTTTACATCAAATAAGTTTATACAAAATAAGAGTTAAGAAGGTTATTTATGAATATGTTGATACGTTTTTTTATTATGGTTAGTTTGCTAAAACAACAACTTAAGCAGCAATCAGTGAGTGAGACGCTCAGTATAGAGACATTGGCTGCACCGACGGTTCGCCATTATCGAATATTGCCACATGATATGGGTTTTCGCGACCATCTACCTAACTACCGTTACCTATCTTTTATTGAGCTAAACATTACGCGATGGGTAATGAAGCACTGTCACCAAAAAGGCATTAAGCCCCTAAACTGGGTCATCGCCATGCAAGAGATGATTTATCTTAAGCAAATTAAGTTTTTGGACAAAATGACGCTCAGTAGTGCAGTCGCAGGATGGGATCACAAATATGTATATTTTGAGCATCGCTTCTTTGTAAAAAACCAGCTAATGGGCGTCGGCATGACTAAGTTTGTTTTTACAGACGATAACGGTATGCGCACACCAAAGGTATTGGATATGACAGGCGAGCAGATTACGGATACGATTACCACGTGGAATGAACACCAAGTAGCAGTCAAGTCTACCAAATCTGCTGAGCCAGCTGACGCAATAGAGACAGCTTAACGAACTTGCCTATAATCATAAGACGAATTTTGGTAGGATGGGGGCTATTAAAGCGATAACATTTTTTCTAAAATTAAAAAAGAAGGTACCATTATGATTCCACAAAAACTAAAATGGACAGACAGCTTGGATATCGCTATCGAGCTTTATGAAAAATTCCCAGAGACCGATCCACAGTACATACGTTTTACTGACTTGCATCGCTGGGTAACTGAGCTTGAAGGCTTTGATGATGATCCACAAAAATCAAATGAAGGCATCTTAGAAGCCATTCAAATGAACTGGATTGATGAAGCGGATTAGAGTAACTTTGCTACTAACTATAAGCAACTAACTATAATCTACGTACTATTTCAAATAAAAAATCGACTAAATATACAGGACAGGCGCTATCATGACTTCACAAATTAAAGAACTATCCGAAGCGATAGTTTGCAAAGGCATCAGTGCTCGTACCACTAATAACGCTGAAATCAGCCATGACACTGCTAAATTGGGTCGTTTATGGCAAAAATTCTACCAAAATCACGTGAAGCAGCTTCCTGAAGGTGAAGACATTTATGGTGTTTTTCATAACTATGAGAGCGATGATTTAGTAGGCGCTTTTGATGTCGTGGCAAGTTGGAAGGTAGACAGCGAGCAAGAGCAGCAAAGCGCTGGTAATCTAGTAACGGTCAGCATTCCTGCAGGGAAATACTTGGTATTCTCTGAACAAGGTCGAATGCCTAATACAGTGATGAACGCTTGGGAGAATGCTTGGACTTACTTTAACGATCCAAGCTGTGAGCATACTAGAACGTATCAGGTCGATTTTGAGCAGTATATCGGTGGTAATCTAGAGTTTGGGCAAGTAGATCTTTATATCGGTATTGAATAAGGTTGCTTATATTCTAGACAGTAAGGATTCTCAATAGCTTGATTTTATTATTGTCGTACTTGATAAGTAAGTATAGCTGTATATGTATTTGAGAATTCATACTGAATTTTTAGTGATAGAACTTCTAATAAAATTATAGATAGTTTGAATAAGGGTAGAAGATGGGCTATGACTGTACGAATCATTTTCCTCTAAAAACAAAATCAAAAGAGGTTCAAGAGTTTCTATTTCTACTAGGTTATGAGAAGGGTAAAAAGGGTTTTTTGAGTGGAGTATTGGGCACACCATATTTCTTTTTTGATAGCAAAGACTATAAATACGTTGAAGGCGTTTATTCAGAACTTTACACTGACGAACAGACTGGAGAACTTTTATTTTGGTCACGAACATCAGTATGGCGGAGCAAATTCGATAGTGATTTTCATAATTACACTATCAAAGAACTTAGAAAGCGTTTTGGTGGCTATTTTATAAGTGACCTTGGAAGAAATAGATACTTTAAGTTTGAAGGCATTATTCGACAGGAGGCAGAAGCGGGAGTACATCAAGCTTACGGTCGCTTTGTCCATAATATTAAACGAGCCTATAGTTTTATTGATTTTTCAGATCTGAAAAATAACAATGTACGTCCAATAAAGAATATTGAGATGCTTGATGACCTAAATCCTAAGTTATTAGCTACAAATATATTAGTCCCATATATACTATCTATTTTTGAAGATTTTTTTAGATCAACTTACATAGCACTTTTGAAATATTCAGAAAATAAAGAAAAGATAATTCATGATGCAAGGGTTCAAGGTGCTGAGCTAGTCTTAATTGAGCAGGAGTTTTTGACTGTCCCAGAAGCCGTAGCTAAATGGATGAACTTCCAAGAGATGGATAAAATTCATCAAGCTTTCAAGAAGCTTGATAGAAATATAGATTTACATGGTGTTTTTAAGAAACCTGATGGTAGGAAAAAAGAAGATTTTTGGCTTTTATTCAAAAGAATAATTGAATTAAGACACTCTATAATTCACCGTGCTGAAACGGATGTTACTTATACACCAACGAAAGTTGAAAAAGATATTCAGAATGTAAAGAAAGCTGTATGGCGATTTTATCAACACTTAGTGGAGGTATATTATTGGAACAAAGTTGAGGAGTGGGAGTTTTAGATCTGCTTCAATTTTACATGCATAACAGTATTTTTAAATTATTCATTGAAAAAATGAATTGAAAAATGCTATCTATAAAACAAACAGCATTTTTCAAAAAATTGCCTACTCACCTAATAACAAATTTTCTAAAATCCCCTCATAAATCTGCGCAAGCTTTCCTAAATCATCAACTTCGACTTTTTCATCAACTTGATGAATCGTCGCATTACGTACCCCAAGCTCAACCACTTGTGCACCCGTTGGCGCAATGAAGCGTCCATCTGATGTGCCACCAGACGTAGATAACGTAGTATCAACATCGGTCACTGCTTTAATCGCACGCTGGCAAGCAGACACTAGCTTACCTTCTGGGGTCAAAAATGGCTGACCAGATAACTTCCAATGAATATCATAACTGGCTTTGCTATCTTTAAAGTACTTATCAAAGATGGCGTGAGTTTTTTCTCTCAATTCATCTTCAGTCGTTTCCGTTGAAAAACGGAAATTAAACACGGCATCAAGCGTTTCAGGAATGACATTGGTTGCACCCGTGCCACTATTTATATTAGAAATTTGTAGAGACGTCGCAGGGAAGTAGTCATTGCCGTTATCCCAAGTGGCGTTTGTCAGTTCTGCTAATGCTGACATAGCGGCATGGATGGGATTGGACGCGAGATGCGGATAAGCGACATGACCCTGTTTACCAGTGACAGTTAGCACCGCACCCAATGAGCCACGACGACCGTTTTTGATAATATCACCCAACGTATCAGTGCTTGATGGCTCGCCAACCAAGCAATAGGTGATTTTTTCTTGACGTGCTTCTAAGGTTTCAATGACTTTGACGGTGCCATTGATTGACGGGCCTTCTTCATCTGAGGTGATTAAGAAAGCAATAGAGCCGTTATGCTTAGGATGATTAGCAACGAAACGCTCGGCTGCGACAGTAAAGGCGGCAATCCCTGTTTTCATGTCAGCAGCACCGCGAGCCCATAGATAACCATCAGCGATAGTTGGCGTAAATGGTGGATAAGTCCAATTGTTTTCATCGCCTGTTGGTACGACATCCGTATGCCCAGCAAAACAAATAACTGGATCGGCTGTGCCACGGCGCGCCCATAAGTTTTTGACTTCAGCGTGTTCACCTGTTTTATCTCTATCGCCAAAATACATAAACTCGCAGTCAAAGCCTGCCTGTTCTAACCGTGCTGACAGCATATCTTGGCAGCCATCATCATCTGGGGTGACGGAAGGGCGTTCCAATAACGCAATACTTAAATCTAGAGTTTCTTGCTGATGGGTTTTACTATTATTTTCTGAACTCATGACATTCCTAGATAAGTTGATTTAATATTTCTTGTGATAAAATCTGGCTTATTTTTATAAGATTTATCTAATGCTGATGTTTATCAATTCTGATGCTCAAAATAACTTTAATTTTTATCCAAGTAAATTTTCTCATAATCGCCGTAATATATTGCTAGATACTCTGTAATACACTTTTCGGCTAGCGTATTACTATAATTTTTAACTTTGTCACTGTTGTAAGCACTCACATAGCCACCCGCAGAAATGACATCACCCATTTTATAACTTGTTCCTAGTAGTTTTAAAGTCTTATTATGACTATCAAAAGTTGCATGTCCTTCGGGAAATACAGGTGTCATCCATTTACTTCCATCAAATGCAAGTAGACATCCATCCTCATATTTGAATTCAGTAGTAATAGCGGTCGGATTAATTATTATAGGTCTTTCAGGAGTGGACTTCGGCAAATAATAGGTAAAAAAGAACTCATTGTGTTGTTGAGTAGGAGCTTGATGATTAAGCGTCTCACAGCTCACAATCAGAGGAAATATAATAATTAAGAGAAAGTTTCTAAACAAAGTCCTATGCATTGTCATTATCCTTAATTAACAAGGCTTATTTCAAATAATAGCTAGTATTAAATTTACGCTCATAGTGGCGCAACCAAGACTATAGCATCATCGCGCCTTAACCAAGTCGCGATAGAGTAGCGTTGGCGATGAGCGATTTGTACTTGATGCTGTAGATCGCTGGCAAATATGATCAATCTGTTGGCGACAGGCATGACATTATGATGAATGCCATGTGTATCGACGATTTCTAGTGCGCCGCCGTCAGTTGATGCCCATTCATCATTGAGATAAAACACTGCCGAGATAACACGTTCGTCACGACCAGCCGGATTGTCACTGTGCCATTGATAGCCAAAACCAACTGGATAGCAAGCATAATGCGCTTCACTATGACGAATACCAGCAAACAAACTGCGATTGAACAAAGCGGCAAGTGTATTGATACTTTGCAAATAATAATAACCAGCAAAGAAATTTTCCGTGATCCAGCGGATTTTATCACCACGGATATCACTGAGGCGAATGCCAGCAGTCAACTCTGCATCACGATAGTCAATAAAACCACTTTCCGCTTGTAGCGCCAATAATGCAGTACTGTCAAAGACATCATCAATGATTAGCCAGCCATCCTCTACAAACTTATCAAACTTCGTATCTGTTAGTTTGTTTTCCCAATCAACGTCAAAGTCAGATGTTTGCAGGACGTGTTGAGTTGGCGGCTCATGGCTATAGTCTTCACTTGGGACAAACAGCATGGGCGGATTATCCTGACCGATTGGCTGATCGACAACCAATTGTGTCACCTCAAGATTGCTAGTAATCTTCGTCATTTCGTCTCGCCGTTATCAATAAACACTCAATTAGCTGACAATACACAGCCAATCGATGCCTTTTTACCAAAACCATCGTTATCTTTTACTCTGCCTATGCTACCATAGATGCAATTTTTCTTATTTAAACTTTTGAACTTATGAACTATAAACACGCCTACCACGCTGGTAACTTTGCTGATGTGGTCAAACACATTTTATTGGTACAATTACTCAACCAGCTGGGGCAAAAAAACAAACCTTTTTATGTGCTTGATGCTTATGGCGGTCGTGGATTGTATTCACTTGCCAGTGAAGAGGCGCGCAAGACAGGAGAAGCTAAAGGTGGTATCCAATCTTTAGTAAAGGCCGATGTCGAAAAAGCACCGCCTGCTGTCAAAGACTATATAGAAGGTATCAAGCAAGCCCGTTTCACTTATGACAAAAAAGTCTATCCTGGTTCGCCTTGGTGGATTGCGCATCATATCGAAAAAAATCCAGATGCAGGCGTGCGCGGTGAAGCGTTTGAAGCCAAAGCCAGTGAGTACGACGCGCTTAACTATCAGCTACATAAATTGCCAATCGGCATTCATCATCGTGATGCGTTTGAAGGTATTCGTGCCGTTATTCCACCACAAGAACGTCGTGGTCTCATATTTTTGGACCCTCCTTACGAGCAAGAACACAAAGACTTTACTCGCCTGATCGACCTATTGGTGCACTCTTATAATAAGTGGCCACAAGGCACATATGCATTATGGTTCCCGATCAAAAACATTGAAGCGGTAGAGCTGTTCTATAAAAAGCTAAAACGTACTGAAATGAGACGTCAGTTGGTTTGTGAGCTAAATATTTATCCGAACGATATCGCCGTGGGTCTTAACGGCACAGGAATGCTGATTATCAATCCGCCATGGCAGTTCGATAACCATGCGCGTGAAATTCTACGTTTCTTGCAGCCAGTACTAAAAGTTGCCAATGCCCCAGATTTAACGCCTGATAGTGCGACCAATGTGCGCTGGCTCGTCGGCGAATAATAGCGCCAGTAAATAAGGGTGTTAGTAAACAACGGGGTCAATGAATAGCAATGTCGGCCAATAAGGATATCAAGATGACAAACGTGCAACCACCTACCGGCCAACCAAACAATGCGCCTCTAAGCGATGGTTTGCTGCAAGATAATGCAGCCACCCAGCCACCTTTTGTTGATGAGCATGAGTTTAATATCCGCTTAGCGGATAATGACAGCTACGATGGCTTGACCTTTGAGGTGATTGAGGCAGAAGTTGCTGAAGGGAAACGTGTGGTCAGTCGCGGTGTGTATTTAGCACCCAATTTGATCACTACTTTGTCACTATTGTCAGGCTTTTACTCGATTTTGGCGAGTACGCAAGGTGAGTTCTACAAAGCCTCTTTAGCCATTTTTTTATCCGCAATTCTCGACGGGGCTGATGGTCGCGTCGCACGCATGCTCAATGCCCAAAGCCCGTTTGGGGAGCAGTATGATTCTTTAGCCGATATGCTAGCGTTTGGCGTTGCACCTGCCATCTTGATTTATAGTTTTGCGCTACAGCCCTTGGGTCGTATTGGTCTTGGTTGTGCCTTTGTATTCACGGCTTGTGGTGCTTTCCGCTTGGCACGGTTTAATGTGCAGGTTGGTACTGTCGACAAAAAATACTTTGTTGGTTTAGCAAGTCCACTTGCGGCTATATTGGTCACCTCAGCTGTTATGGTAGCAATAGACCATAATCAGTGGATAGGACAGTACGATACACTTGTAATGTTCTTGTTCGCGGCTTGGGTCGTTATTTGCGGTTTACTGATGGTCAGTAATGTTAAATACTACAGCTTTAAGGAATTTGACAAAAAGAAAGTACCTTTTGTGGTTCTTATCATTGGGGTACTAGTCATGAGTATTGTGCTTTATGATATCCCTGTTGGTATTTTAGCGATCGGTATTATTTATGCTTTATCAGGCATAGTCACGACGTTGAAAGCCAAGGCTTGGCGTTAATATGACTGAAACATTCTGCTGGATTCCTCATAACAGTTAAAAGTGTAAGATATAGCCACAAAAAAACCGCTTATTTTCAATAAGCGGTTTTTTTGTGCGTGCTATTAAATTATTACTCTCTTCGTAATTTTCACACTGCGTTACTTTAACGAATGATACTGCCTGTCTCTAATAGATTAATGCTGTTTACGTATGCATACAGATTAAATATCTATTGATTATATCCAGTATTACTTGTTTTGGAGCCGTGGTATATTCTGTAATATACATATTTATAAGTTGCAAATTCAGAACAATAACTTTACAATTTCCATGTAATGTTTCAGTATGTAACTAAAAAGTTTCTTTATATGTTTTAATTGTACAAAAGTCGTTTCTAGAAACAGCAGGTAATTTATTTTTCAAAAGTTTTAAGACAACAATATTTCAACCTGCTATTGGAGATGTCACTAATTGAGCTACCTATAAAATAGCTATCTTGTTCAACTATTCATTAAATCTAACGTCTATATCTAACAGTGATAGTCCAACTATCAGTCATCACATAGTTGCTTTGATAGCGACTTTATATATACAGGATACTCTCATGTTAAACCATGTTTACCGCGTTGTTTTTAATCGTTCTACGGGTTGCTATACCGCCGTTAGTGAAATCAGCAAGTCGGGTGGAAAGTCTAGCAACACATCAGGTAAAGTTGGTACTGTGCCAGCTAGCCAAACAGGCGCATCACTACGTCGACATGCCATTGCCACTGCAATTGGCTCAGTGTTAGGATTAACAGCGATGAGTGCTCAGGCAGATGTGTGCTTAACGCAGTTCAATGGACCAAATGGAAGTGTCGCTCCACAAAATACATCTATAGCTTGTGGGTTTGGCAACCTAGCGCAAAATGAATCCAGCTCAGCAGTAGGTTTCCAAAATAGAGCCTTGAACACTAATTCAACGGCAGTAGGTTACGTCAATACCGCTTCAGGTTTTTCTAGCTCAGCAGTAGGTTTCCAAAATAGAGCTTTGAATACTAATGCAACAGCAATAGGTTACGTCAATACCGCTTCAGGTTCTTTTAGCTCAGCAATGGGCCATAGAAATGAAGCATCAAGTCTATATAGCTCAGCGGTAGGCAACACTAATACTGCCTCTGGTGAAAATAGTTCAGCGATAGGTTCTGGTAATAGAGCTTTAGGGAATGCTAGTTCTGCTATAGGTTCAGAAAATTATGTCGTAGGTTTTAGAAGCTCAGCATTTGGTAACGAAAATAGAATAACAGAAGGTTTTGGGTTGGCGGCAGGTCGCCTTAACCAGGTTGAAGGCTATGTTGGTACGGCTGTAGGTTTTAGTAATAAGGCAATTGGTCAAGCCAGCTCCGCAATAGGTAACGAAAATACAGCCTCCGGAGTTCGTAGTTTGGCAATAGGTAGCGACAACTCAACCGCTGAGGAGCGTAGTACTGCAGTCGGTAGTCTAAACGTAGCTTCTAAGTTGCGTAGTTCAGCGCTAGGTTCTAATAATACTGCTTCGGGAGAACGTAGCTCAGCAGTGGGGTATGGTAATACTGCATCAAGTAATGATAGTTCAGCAGTAGGCTCTAATAATAGATCAACTGGAGTAGACAGCTCAGCTTTCGGCCGTAGTAACACAGCTTCTGGTATTGCTAGCACAGCGATAGGTGTTGCTAACCAATCTTCATCTAATAATAGCTCAGCGTTGGGTACTGGAAATAGAGCTTTAGGCAGTGACAGCTCAGCGATGGGTCGTGCCAATTTTGCCTCAGGCCTTAATAGTTCAGCATCAGGTTACCTTAACCAAGCCACAGGTAACAATAGCTCAGCAGTGGGTTATAGCAATATAGCGTCAGGCTATGCCAGCTCAGCATTAGGTGGTTATAGTAGAGCCGATGCTAGTGGGGCTACTGCACTCGGTAGTGGCAGTACATTTGCAGTAGCTGCTGTTGAAGGTGCTACTGTGCAAGCGGACTTTACTGCGGCTACTACCCCCATTCAGACTAATAATGATGGTCGACGTTTTAAAGATGATGGTACTGGCGGTCAAATTTTTGAGTTTGCACAGAGTGACTACGAAGCTCTAGGCATCGGTGCTACGGCGAGTGGTATCCGAGCAGTTGCGCTCGGTACTAACGCAGTGGCTGATAAGCGTGACAGCATTGCCTTAGGATCGAAAAGTAAAACGACTACCGTAACTGGCGCGGCAGGTTATTCAGCTAATGGCGATACTAGCCCTATTTGGCAATCAACTCTTGGCGCCGTTAGTGTTGGTGATACCAGCAATGCCAGCTCTAGCCAATGGCAAACTCGCCAAATCACTGGCGTAGCGGCAGGGACATCTGATACTGATGCCGTTAATATTGCTCAGTTAAAAAGGTTAGAAACAACAGGTGTCTCTTATTTCGGCAATGTAGCAGCAGCTTTGGGTGGGGGTGCGCAGCTTAACAGCATGGGTGTATTTCAAGCACCCAAATATCGTATCAATAACACTGACTACAGTGATGTCGGTTCAGCATTTACCGCAGTTGATGGCAAGTTGACAGATTTGCAAGGACAAATAACCAACATCGCATTAACCCCTGGACCTAAAGGGGACAAAGGCGATCAAGGTGAGACTGGCGCACAAGGTCCAGCAGGATCTGACGGCATCAATGGAACAAACGGTATTGACGGTCAGAATGGAGTTGATGGTACTAATGGCGTAGACGGAATTAATGGTCAAAATGGTGCTGACGGTGCTCAAGGAGCAATTGGCCCACAAGGTCAAGCAGGTCAGAATGGAACAGATGGTTTAAATGGTGCTGATGGCACTAATGGTGCTGATGGCACTAATGGTGTTGATGGCACTAATGGTCAGGACGGCGCGCAAGGTAAACAAGGTCCAGCGGGTCAAGATGGTGCACAAGGTTCAGCAGGATCTGACGGCATCAATGGAACAAACGGTATTGACGGTCAGAATGGAGTTGATGGTACTAATGGCGTAGACGGTATTAATGGTCAAAATGGGGCTGACGGTGCTCAAGGAGCAATTGGCCCACAAGGTCCAGCAGGTCAGAATGGAACAGATGGTTTAAATGGTGCTGATGGCACTAATGGTGCTGATGGTACTAATGGCGTAGACGGTATTAATGGTCAAAATGGGGCTGACGGTGCTCAAGGAGCAATTGGCCCACAAGGTCCAGCAGGTCAAAACGGAACAGATGGTTTAAATGGTGCTGATGGCACTAACGGTAAAGACGGTGTTGATGGTGCTCAAGGACCAGAAGGTCAGGATGGTATCGACGGCGCTAAAGGTGATTCAGGTATTAGCGAAGAAGCTAAAATTGAATTAGAAAGTAAAATCGAAGACAGCCAAGCGCGTTTTTTTAGCGTTAATGGTTCTAGTAACAGTGAAGATGCAGGTAATTATAGCGGTAATGGCGCTACTGCTGACGGTGCGATAGCGATCGGGGTTAACGCTCAATCTAAAGGTAAGGATAGCATCGCTATGGGCACTAATAATACAGTGACCGGCGATCAATCTACTAGCGTGGGTAATGGCAACATCGTCTCAGGTAATCGTTCAGGTGCATTTGGAGATCCCAATATTGTCGGTGGTAACGCCAATTATGCAGTTGGTAACGACAACATCATTGGTGATACTACCAGTAACTCTGTAGTACTAGGTAGTAATGCAACTGTTGGTGCTACAGCGGCAACAGTTGGTACCAATAGTACACCAACTTTTGAAAACGAGACTAATGCCTCAAACTCTGTCGCTATCGGTGAGTCGGTGAACGTCCAAGCAGCTAATGCAGTGGCCATCGGTGCTAATAGCAGTGTGACTCATAGCAATGCTATAGCATTAGGAGCAGGGTCACAGACCAGTGCAGACAATACCGTATCAGTTGGCAATGCAAGCAGCCAGCGCCGAGTTACCAATGTCGCCGCTGGTATCAATCCAAATGATGCCGTTAACGTCTCTCAACTTAACCAAAATCGTGCTGAAGCCTTTGGTTATACAGATAGAAGAATAAATGATCTAGAAGGAGAGACTCACTCAGCAGTTGCAGGCGCGCTTGCTTTCGGTGCCCTACGCTACCCTAATGTACCAGGTAAAGTCAGCGTTGGTCTAGGCGGTGGTACATGGGAGGGTGAGACAGGTTATGCTTTTGGTGTAGGTTACACCACATCTGACGGACAGTTTTCTATCAGTAGTGCTTTTGGTGGTAGCGGCAGCCAAAATGGTGGTAACGTTGGTGTAAGCTATACTTTTGACTAGCGTTTATTTCTAGGAAATAAGAAAATACCTGAGCCTACGATTGTTTTCAATAGTAGGCTCAATCAATTGAACTTATGAAGTTAGACGATTTCTAGAAACTTCCCTTGTTTTCTATCTAAAACCCCGTATAATGCGCCCTAGTTGAAAGGGAAGGCTGTTTAGAATGAGTGATGAGACATTTACTTCAAACTAAATAGAAATTACCTCTTGACACAGAATTTAAAGCGTCTATAATACGCCCTCATCAAGACGAGCTGGAAGTAACTAGTGTGTAGATTACACATTAATAACCCAGTTAACCTGATGAAACAAATTATAAAAAATCTTGACAATCCCAATCATTATGATAAGATAGTCGGCTCGCTAGATAGCTTAACCCGCAAGGGATTAAGTCTAAACAGCAAGAGAGTTACCCAATATATCAGTTACTGGACGACAGTGATTGAGCACTATTTAAAAGCATAACTAAAGAACAACTTGTGTGGATTTTTGCTGATTCAGAATGCTAAAAAATAAAGTTGGTTGACTATCTTTTCGATAGGATTCTAACTATAAAAATTATCATTTAAGACAGCAGAAAAACTCAAAGTTAATTCATTACGAACATAATTTTTAGCGATTTTGCCAGATTAGATGAGCCAAGTTTAGTAGCCTCTTTAAAAGGGTTACATAGCAAGATTAAACTGAAGAGTTTGATCA
>NZ_AHVZ01000006.1:0-115351 GCF_000247495.1 Psychrobacter sp. PAMC 21119
ATCTTGCCAAACATCGTCAAATAGCTGGTTAATATCCCGATATTATCTGCGCTATTTTTCTTGTTTGACAGCAATTTATCTCATTTTTATCACCATTTTTGAAATGAAGACACGCCCTAGTTGATCTTTCATCAATGCTCAATCAGCCGTGCTTATAGCCATGCATGCCTTTGTATTTGTAACTATCAAAGCATCTCATTTTATATTCGTGCTTGATCAGCATTATTCATGCGAATTTTTATATTAATTATTGCCAAATTGTTAATACTTCGTTATCATGCCTCACTAATTAAATGCTAATCATTATCATTAACATTAATAGTGTTATTCGCACGGTGAGCTCAAGTGTTTTTAAGGCATTAAATCTTCTGGTAGCACTATTTCAAAGGTTGTCTGACGACCGCTTTTAAAAATAATTCTAAATTCTAATTTCTTATAGTCAATAAAGTGAGTGTGTTATGCGCGAAGTAAAGTTATCTAGTCAATTGACGGTATTGTCTATGGGTGTGGCAGCAGTGTTGTGGACGCAAGCTGCCAGTGCCGCAACGGCAGCAGATATGCCAAATACGACGTTACAGACTATCACCGTAACAGCGAATAGCTCAGTACGTAACGCTGTACAAGAAGACTCTGTCTATATAGATGACTATACCCCAGCGGCACAAGCGAGCCATTTGAGCGATTTTTTAGATGTTGTACCAGGGGTAAGCGTAGGTGGTACGTCATCGGTCAACCAACGCATCCGTGTGCGCGGACTTGATGATACCAATCTAAAAGTAACGATTGATGGCGCCCGCCAAGAAGGCGCGCTGTTCTACCATATGGGTGATGTCACCATCGATCCAGATCTGTTAAAAAAAGCAGAGGTATCGGTTGGTAATAACTCAGTGACGCTAGGCAATGATGCTATCGGCGGTGCGGTTGCTTTTGAGACAGTCGACGCGGCAGATTTACTCAAGCCGGGTCAAAAAGTAGGTGCCAAAATACATGCAGGCTACGGCAGCAATAATGATGAGCTGTTAACCTCAGCCACTGTTTATGGTACGCCAACAGAGAATATTGATTTACTGGCTTATTATGGCAAGCGTGATGCCAATGCTGGCGAAGACGGCAAGGGCCGTGACATTCAAACAAAAGATAGTAAAGGCGAAAACATTCTATTGAAAGCAGGTGCTTATATTGCTGATGACCATAATGTGGGAGCAAGCTTTAGCCGTACCGAAAACAAAGGGTTATTTCCGTTACGTCCAGACTTTCCAGCAAGCCCAGGTGCTGACAGCTGGAACCCAATCATTCCGCAGGAAGTCAAGCGCGATACCTATGCGCTCGATTATACATACAATCCAGTCAATCGCTTGATTGATGTCGATACCAACGTCTATCAGACCAGCACGCAGATTCTGCGTAACTCTGATGGCGAGCCTGGATTTGAGTTTGATGCAGAAGTAAAAACCACAGGCGGCAAAGTACAAAACACCAGCATCATTGATAGTAGTATTATTAATGGTGTGTCAGGGGTACATAAGTTAATCGCTGGTGTCGAGCACTACAAAAAAGAGTCTGAGATGACGCGCGACTTTGGTAACACCAGTACCGATGAAGCGACCAATACTTCAGTCTATCTAGAAGACCAATGGCAGATGGGTAAGCTTAGCTTAACGCCAGGCGTGCGTTATGACCGTTACGAGTCTCCTGAGTATGTATCCGCTGGTAAGACTTATGACAATGTCGTTGGCGCACTGGCTGCCAGCTATGAGATTACACCACGCACCCAAGTATTTGCGAGCTATACACAGTTATTTAACGGCCCAGATCTCAGCCAAACGATCTTCAATACCAATGGCGCTGATACCTATGTCAATGATGACCTAAAAGCAGAAGAAGGCGGCAATGCAGAAGTCGGTATTGCCACAACTTTGCGCGGGCTGACCATGGCTGACGACTCTCTTAAATTAAGTGCCAAATACTTTGAAACCAATATCGAAAATCATATTGAGTTTGTACGTGCAGGCGGCCGCAGAACTGGTATGAATTGCACAACCGGGCAACTAGGTACAAGCGCTGCCCCTGAAGCCTGCCAAGGCGTCATTAATAATGACGAAGATTTCAAAATCAAAGGGGTAGAGCTATCAGCAGACTATCGAGCAGATGACTTCAATATGGGTCTAAGCTACGCTCGTGCACGCAGCAAAGGCGAAGATACTGGCTATAATATCTCGTCAGTGAGCGGTAGTAGCTCTGAGTCTGGTGACAAATACATGGTCAATCTTGGTTATGCACCAACCAATACCACCGAGCTTGGCTGGCGCAGTACATATGTTGCTTCAGTCATGCCTAACACTGGTGGCGATGATGTTAAAAAACCAAACTACGACGTTCATGATATTTTTATGAGCTATACACCTACTCAGGTTGAAGGCTTAAAAGCCACGCTTGGGGTATATAACCTATTTGATGAGACTTATGCGAGCCATGCCTCACGTAACAACGCTTTAGATGACAATTACACAGATTTTAAAATGGGACGTAATATCAAAACGTCTTTAACGTATCAGTTCTAATCTAGGGCGTGTCATCAATTAGCACATTGATACATTTAGTGCTCTTAAAATGGTTAGATTTAGCCAAACATTGTCAGAAATCTTGTCAATAGGTTCATATTTACGGCAATTTCTTCCTTGTTTGGCTGCAATTTTCCTCATTTTAAGCCTCACAATCTAAATGAGGACACGCCCTAGCTTATCTAATTTAAATTGAGTCCAATCGTATTTATCAAGTCAGCTGTCTTTACATGGGAGCTGGCTTTTTATTGTAGATAAAGGTTTAAAAGTAGTATAGAGCACCATTCAACTTCATAAATCATTTAGACAAGACAAGACAAGACAAGACAAGACAAGACAAGACAAGACAAGAATGGGATTAGAGCCCAACTGTATAGTTCTAGCTATTGGCTGCTCGATAGCAGCAAAGGTGAATATAAAGTGATTGAACGTCAAGATGCAGAATCTGACTCGTAGCGTTTATGACTGGGCAAGCTGTCACTGAGGGTTTGTATGTACTGAGAAAGTTTGTGGATACTGAGCTTATACAGATGGCAGTGTGAGGTATCTCTATTGGCACGTTGAGCACTGGTTTTGCATTTAGTATAGGCTGTTAGATGATATGTACAAAAGATAATGAGAATAATTATCATTAATATTTGCATTATTATTTCTATTGCATTAAAGTGTGTTCCGTTCATTACAGAATAGTTAAAGGTTCTTTGCTCTATCTATTTTAGAGAACTTCTTGTGATCCATATTTTAAACAGTTGGCCTATGCCAGTTGTAGCGTCATCAAACTTTTAACCCTGCTCAGTACCTACTTTTACGAATTTGCCTTATACCGATATTTGAGCCCTTTGACCATGCTGTAGTCACTCTTTTACGATACACGCACATGACATGTTTGTACCACTTTACAGTCATGTGTCTATTTATATGTGCTTATGTATATGTGCTTAGTTATGTATGTCGACGATGTGGATGCATTATAAGTACTGCATGCAAAGTGGCTAAAAATGTTCGCTGTCAGTGCAGTTGCAAGGTACTAATGAGCCTAAGTGCTTCAAGGAACGTTATTTATGTTAAACCAATCAGGCCGCTCTGATCATTCATACCTCACTTCTCCAAAGAACTCTCAACGCTTAGTGACGGGAAAAGTCCTGCTCAGTATCGCTGTGGCCTCTATTCTTAGCAGTACGGCTGTTGCTGCTGAGGGCGATAAGATGGTGACGCAAGCAGCAGCGACTGACCAAGAAGCAGTGCCTACGGCTACACTAGACACGATTGTGGTGCGAGCGGCTAGAGAGGAATTAGAACAAGCGGCAGGGTTGTCTATCATTAGTGAAGAGGCCATCGAAAAAGCATCGCTTTCTAATGACATCTCAGAGATTGTACGTAAAATGCCGGGTGTGAACCTTTCGGGTTCATCGACTTCAGGCCAACGTGGTAATCAGCGTCAAATTGACTTACGTGGCATGGGTCCGAACAACACGCTTATCTTAATCGACGGTCGTCCTGTCACTTCTCGTAATTCCTCACGCCCCAGTCGTGGTAGTGAGCAAGACACGCGTGGTGACTCGCAGTGGGTACCACCAAGCGCTATCGAGAGCATCGAAGTATTGCGTGGCCCAGCCGCCGCTCGTTATGGCTCTGGTAGTATGGGCGGCGTGGTAAACATCATTACCAAGCGTCCGACTGACACAGAGTTTTCTGTTACTGGACATTATGAGGCACCAGAAAGCGATCTAGAAGGCAGTAGCTGGCGTACCAACGTCAATATGTCTGGTCCGTTGACTGATAAGCTGTCCTCACGTACTACCCTTGGTTACCACGATAGTGAAGGGGACGATCCTTATATCAATGCTGAAGACGCACAGATTGTTGATGGGCGCAGTGGTCCGGCTGCCTCGGTCGCGGCAGGTACTGAAGGTGTCGAAAATATTGATGTGCGTCAGCTGTTTGAATACGCGATGGATGCGATGAATACGGTCGGTGTTGAGGTCAATTATAGCCGTCAAGAGAATCGCTGGGCAGGCGATTCATTGTTCCAAACCGTGAACGAAAATTTGTTAGATGAATTAGAAGATGAAACAACGAGCAAAATGCAGCGTTATGGTGCGGCCATCACGCATCGGGGTGAGTATGATGACGCTAGGAGTAACAGCTTTGTAGAGTACACTCGGACAGTTAATGAGCGTTTGGGTGAAGGCAGTGCTGGACGTGGTGAAGGTCAAATTCAGATACCTGATGACGGAGAGGAGTTTGAGTGGACAGAAGCCACTTACGATACGTTGAATGCTAAATCAGAGTGGGATATCTATTTTGACCGTCATACCTTGACTGCTGGTGCTGAGTTCCGCGGTGAAAAGCTGGACAACCCTGTGGTATCTGATTTGGCATTTGCAGATGGTTTTGATTTTGGTGATGTAGAGACCGACCCTGAAAAGCGCGACCCGACATCAGATGCCTACCTCATAGGTGCTTATTTAGAAGACAACTACGAGATTACGCCCGATTGGTATATCACACCGGGCTTGCGTTTTGACTACCATAGCGAGGCGGGCAGTAACTGGTCGCCTAGTATCAACAGCACTTGGCACTTTAGTCCTGATTGGTCAGTGAAGGGCGGTGTCAGTCGCGCATTTAAAGCGCCTTCGCTGTATCAGCTTGATCCAAATTATATTTACTATACTGGTGGTAATGGCTGCCCGTCTTGGGTACCTACTGACGAAAGAGGTTGTCATGTGCTGGGTAATCCTGACCTAGAAAATGAGACCTCGTGGAACAAAGAGATAACCTTTACTTATGATGATGGCACTGGGCTAAATGCTGGCTTGACTTACTACCATAACGCCTATGACAACCGTATCGGTGCTGGAGTTGACCGTGTGGCGGTAGATACGGCGACAGATCGCTCTATATTTTTATGGGAGAACCAAGGCGAAGCGATTATCGAAGGTCTAGAAGGGTTTGTCAAAGTCCCTGTTACCGATACAGTTTCATGGTCTTCTAACATAACAGGCATTCTCCGCTCAGAGCGCAAAGACAATGGTGAGCCATTATCATTGATTCCTAAATTTACTCTCAATACTGGTGTCGATTGGGACATTACGCCTCGCTGGAATGCTGACTTTGATGTGAGCTACTATGGCACGATTGAAGCGCCTGATATTTCGGTGACAACAGGGGATGAGCTTGATACGTTGTCGCTCGACCGTGATCCGTATGCCATTGCCAATATCGGTACTCGCTATGATCTGACAGACGGTATTACCGTTGGTGCTGGTGTCAAAAACTTATTTGATACGGGTGTTTATCGTGAAGGTACTAGTACCAATGCTGGTGCACGTACATTCAATGAGCCGGGTCGTACTTATGTGTTTGATGTTAGCGTTGACTTTTAATAGGTAGATACTGGGTTTGTTCGATTAAAAAAGGTCTGAGCTATTGGTTCAGACCTTTTGTGCTGTCAGTAACTTTTTTTAAGTGAGCCTCTTTAAGTAATGCTCTTTAAGTGAGTCTTTTTAAACAAACTTCTTTTAATAACCATCACAATATAACAGCAGATTTATTTATGTCATTCAATCCTCGCCAAGCTTGCTTATGGATTCACCGTTATACGGGGCTTGCCATGGCAGCTTTTTTAATTATCGCCAGTATCACTGGTGCACTATTGGCATTTCATGACGAGCTCGATGATGTGTTCAATCATAAACTGGCGCAGGTTGATGCCCAAAATATACCACAACTGCCTATCGCTACACTTCATGATAGGGTTGTGAGTGCTTATCCGCAGCATACTTTTTCTAGTATGCCAACGTCGGTAGCAACAGACAGGGCGGCAGTATTTTCGGTAGATAGAGTTCAAGGTTCGGCTGCCAATAATCAGCCCAAAGCGCTGTTTCAAGAAGTTTATGTGAACCCCTATGACGGTAATATTATTGGAACCCGTGATAAAGACCAATGGGCATTGCACAATACCATGTGGAAAGTTTTTTGGTTGCACCGCGATTTATTGCTTGGCGATATCGGCAAATGGGTCTTGGGCATTGTCTCACTGGTCTGGACTATCAATTGCTTTATTGGTTTTTATTTAACCTTTCCGCGAGCGGTCAGGTCGAATAAAACAAAGCAAGCTTCTAACAAAAAGCGCGCCTCGCTTTTTAAACGTTGGTTACCGGCTTGGAAAATTCGCCGCAAAACCAATCTCTTTAAGCTCAACTATGATTTGCACCATGCTTTTGGTTTATGGCTTTGGATCATGTTGTTTGTCATTGCTTGGTCAAGTGTCGGCTTTAATCTAAAATCCGTCTATCAGCCAGTGATGCAAGCTGTTGTCGGACTGACCCCAAGAGAAGGGCGACCAACTGCCAAACTTGAGCCGAATAAAACAGCAGCACAAAATAGTCGTGCAGATGGGAGTGCAAATCCAAATGTGCCTGCCAATCATCGCTCAAATGATGTGGATGTAATCACTTATGTGGTTAGTAAGACCAATAGCATTGCCTATTTAGGCGCACAAGCCGATAGTGCAGCGCAACAGAACGGTGTGTCTGTGCAGCAGCTGCTAGGTATTCGCTGGGTCGAAGAAGACAAGCAGTGGCAGATGCGCTTTCAAACAGATAAAGATATCGGTACACACGGTGGCGCGTCATCTATTACTGTTGATGCGGCAACAGGTAACGTCGAGCGCGTCAATTTTGGTTATCAAAATACCTTTGGCAATAAAGCAGACCAATGGTTGTCAACCTTACATATGGGGCAGATCGGTCAAGGGTGGAGTCATCGATTGTATCAAGTATTTTTGGCGATGCTTGGACTGGCTGTAGCAGTATTATCGGGGACTGGTGTTTATCTATGGTGGAAAGGTCGACAGCAACGGCTTAAAGCGTTACAAAAAGGCGTGCCCTAGTTATCATTTTAATTGCAAAAATATGCTGTATGCTATCGAGACAGTAAAAATACAGAAAGAAAACGTCTCACCTAGCATGACCCATTTATGCCAACTATTATTTTCATCATAGTTCTTTGTGTAATCTACTGAAGAGATGTTTTGAGTAAAATCCATAGGAATAACCACCAATCTTAGAGCATATAAAGTTATTCCTAGCAAAAAAAAAGTATTTGCTATCTCTTTATTTAAAGCATTAAAAATGAATAAGCAAAAGCTAATTACTAAAATTAATATAGATAGATTTTTATAGTTTATCCATCGATTATTCAATAGAGCTTTATGCATCGACAATTCCTTTTTTCGTTTGCAAAGTGCTGTACTTAAACCGCATCAACAATCACTGGACGACCTTGATGGTTTAGCACAGTCACATCGACGTTGTATAACTGTTTCATCGTTTCTTGTGTGATCACATCGACTGGCTGACCAACAGCCATCACTTGTCCTTCTTTCATCGTGACCACCATATCAGCGAATTGTGCGGCTTGATTGATATCATGTAAGACGATGACGACGGTCTTCTGCTGACTGTGGCTCAGCTCTCGTAGTTCACGCATCAGGCGGCCAGCGTGATACATGTCCAAATTATTCAGCGGCTCATCAAGCAATAGATAGGGCGTATCTTGGCAAACAATCATGGCAATCAATACGCGCTGGCGTTGACCACCGGACAATGTCGATAAGAAGCGGTCGGCCAATAGCTCCAGCTCAAATCGCTCGATAATTTCTAGCACCTTCTGCTGATCGTCAGCCGTCGGCTGCCCTTGATGATAAGGGTAGCGCCCAAACATCAGCAGCTCATGCACACGCAGTCGCCCTTGCACTTGATTGTCTTGGCCAAGCATGGCCACTGTCTTGGACAACGTCCGAGCATGACAACTGACAATATCATGCTCACCAAAACATACTTGCCCTGACTGAAGCGGTTGCAGGCGTGACATAACTGAAAACAAGGTGGATTTACCCGCCCCATTGGGGCCAATCAGGGCAATAATCTGTGCGCTTGGCAAGGACAGCGTAATGTCATGCAAGATTTTTTGCTTGCCAATGTGGTATGAGATATTATTTAGTTTAATCATAGTGCTTCTTGTCTTTATCTACGTTGTGTCGTAAAGATTAATAATAAGAATACCAAGCCGCCTGCCAGTTCAATCACGACTGATAACACACCTGCCATATCTAGCACTTGCTCAAAGATAGTCTGACCCAGTACCAAGCAAATCATGGCGACTAGACTGACCAATATCAGCCGCTCACTATGGTACATATGACGGGCGATACGATTCGTCAAGGCGCAAACCAGCAGTCCAAAAAAGGTCACTGGACCGACCAACGCAGTAGCGGTGGCGACTAGCACGGCAATGATGGTCAACAGGCCAAATGCGAGACGTTGATAATGAATACCAAGGTTAATAGCTTGGGACTTACCGAGCATCAACACATCACACTGATAACGCCAGCGCCACACAAATATCGCAGTGATAGCACAGATTAACAAACTGATACCCAGCAGCTGCGGGTTGACCGTATTAAACTGTGCATAGCTGGCAGACTGTACGACGACGAAATCATCAGGATTGATCAATCTGGCAATGAGTGCCGATAAGCTACGAAATAACACACCAAAGATAACGCCCACCAATATCAAGCGTGTCAAATCCTGACTGCTTTTTGAGAATAGCAACTTGAATAGTAATAACGACGCGCCAAACATCAAGACAATTTCGAGCGTGAATTTGGCAAGAGGATCGAGACTGGTAAAGCTAATCGCGCCTAAAAAGAAGACCAATAAGCTTTGTAATAATATATAGAGTGAATCAAAGCCTAACAAGGAAGGAGTGAGAATAGGGTTGTGCGTTAAGGTTTGAAACAGTAGTGTCGACACCCCGATAGCATAGCCGACCACCATCAGTGCCAGCAGTTTTTTGCCACGTAATGGCAGGGCAAAGTCCCAATAGCCATTGACATTGAGTGTCAAAAATAAAGCCATCGAGATAAGTAGAATAATGGCTGCGATGGATTTTGGATGCTCAGCTATGAATGCCCAAAATTTTGCCAACTGACTCTGAATAGCAGAGGTGGAATATGGGCTGTCTGTTGGATATGAGCTATCTATCGCTGTGCTGGTTTTGGTAGCACCAGTCTTTGTTGAGGTAAGCTTAGTTGATGAGAACATACAAAAATCCTATGGTGCCAAGCTTATCTAGTAAAGCAGAAAATGAACGACGGTCAATAAGTGCCGAAAGTTAATAGAGATCTTGCTACTGCTCAGCTGGGGCGCGCAATAACAGCCATAAAAATAGCACCGTACCAACCACACCAAACACAGTAGCGACAGGCACTTCAAATGGATAACGAATAGAGCGACCGATAATATCGCAGAGTAGGACGGCTGAGGCACCAAGTAACGCGACTGCTGGCAAGCTACGGCGTAACTTATCACCCATCAATCGGCTGACAATATTGGGCACGACCAAACCAATAAAAGGAATCATACCTACAGTCACGACGACGACAGCGCTCATCATGGCCACCATACCCACACCAAGCCAAGTGACCTGCCGTTTACTAATACCCAAGTTCAGTGCGATATTATCGCCCAATCCTACGATGGTCAGCTTGTCAGCAATGATATAGGCGAGCACGCACAATCCACCCGTCAGCCATAGCAGCTCATATCGACCTGCTAGAACACCAGAAAAATCACCAAACTGCCAAACGCTGAGCATCTGCAATGATTCAGTCTGATAAGCGATAAAGGTTGTCACTGCTTCGAGAATGCCACCAAAGACAATGCCGATTAGTGGAATCATCAAAAAATCAGTCGGTGGAATTCGATGAATAAGCAGCATAAACAGCATCATGCCAAATACTGCTGCGACGGTCGCCACACCCATTTTGATAATGAGTGCGCTGGCTGGAAATAGTAGGCTGACTACCAATAATCCAAGCGCTGCACTCTGAGTGGCACCAACCATTGAAGGTTCAACAAAGCGGTTTTTTAGCACCACTTGGATAATCATCCCTGCAACTGCCATCGAGATACCGGTCAAGATAATCGCAATAGTGCGGGGGAGTCGGCTAACCAAAAAAAGCGAGCTATCAGAGTTGGCGCTATGATTGATAAGGCTGTGTAAAAAACCGGACCATGAAAAGTCAGCGACACCAATCGATAAGCTCAATAACACCAAAAGCCCCATAATAATGAGGCTTGCTGTATTAATTAACCACGGTGGTATGACGGCACGTCGATGTTTAGAATTGAGACTGTTGCCAGTGCTTCTTTTCCAACTTGATGTTGCCGCTGGCAAAGAAGTATTAGCTTTAACGCTGGCATGAGCGCGAGAGGAAAATAACGACATAACGTCTACTGGCTTATTAGTATTTGATTAAAAATATGGCTTGTATGGTCATCTCTTTTATTTCGCGTTAGCGAAGGCTGTCTTAATCGTCGTTAGATCCTGCATCCACTGATAATAACCGCCAAAGGCTAGGTAAGAATCTGGGCTAAGATAAACCACTTGCTGCTTGCTCCATGCATTGGTTTGCGCGACCAACGGATTGTCTAATACGGCTTTGGCACCCGCACCATCTTCCCCAATGGCGGCACTGCGATCGATGACGAATAGCCAATCTGGATTGGTTTTTTGTATATATTCAAATGAAATTGGCTGACCGTGGCGCGCGTCAGCAATTTGGTCATCTGCCATTGGAATATCAAGCACAGTATGGATAAAGCCATAGCGAGATTTGTCGCCGTAGGTAGACAGCTTATTGCCATTGACCATGACCACTAAGCCCTTGCCTTTATCTTTGGTTAGTGTTTTGGTTTCATCAATGAGCCCATCAATATTACCTTGCAGTTTGGCTGCTTGAGCGCTTTTACCGAACAATGCACCTAGATCATGCAAACGCTGCTTACTCGACTCATAGATATTTGCGGTATCAATCGTCATATCAAGCGTTGGCGCAATACTAGATAACGCATCATATTTTTCTGCCATGCGTGAACCGACCAAAATAGCTTGCGGCTGCATCGCGTTCAACGCTTCAAGATCTGGCTCAAATACGGTGCCGACTGTTTTTGGCTCAGCTTGTGTTTTAGACTGTAAATTGTCCAATTTTAGACCACTTGGCATGCCATCGACTGCCACATCAAGCGCGGCCAAATCCTGCATCAACGTCATATCATAGACCACTAACGGCGATGGATTCATTGCCAAATCGACAGTGCCTTTTACCGTGTCGACCGTTATTTTCTCAACAGAGACAGCATCATTATTGGCAACATTTAATGACTCATCAGCAGTTTCATTTTCAGTTTTAGCATCTGCAGGCTCAGAGTTGTTAGACTCAGGTGAGCTACAGCCTGCCACACTGACAGTCGCTACGAATGCGGTCATCATAGCAGTCAGTAAAGGACGTTTAAAAAAAGGGGCCGGAGAACGGTTAGAAAGTAAAGCAATAGACATAAATAACTCGGTATATCAGCTGGTTGGACAACGTGTAAATAAAATGATTGGCCATATGAAAATAAAGAGAGCTTGTCTAGCGTGATGCTTCACGCCATACAATGCTCGACGGTATTGCTTTAAAGGTCATGTTTTTTATTGATCGTTTTTTACGCTTAAATATAGAGACGCTTATATTATTAAGATATGCCCTAATATCTTGAAAATTTTTATATTATAAGATGGGCAATCAATCAGTGGCTATGATAAATTAATTGAGACTCATTATCAATACAAATGATAATGAGTTTTATTAACGTTTCTATGTTTATTGATTTTGACTGCCATAACACAATAAGTTTCGATAGCGATATTCGAGATAGGATAGCCGGATGACTAAGCAGATTTTTCTTTTCAAATAATGCAAATTATTGGCTCAGCATTTGCCTGATAAGCAAATCATTATAAATTTATTATTGATAATAGTTATCGTTTGCATTATTATCTACGCCATTCTACCTCGGTTAATTAATATTAGGGTGTTATGAGTTCAACGGATTTAGACGCGCCACCACTCAAATTGATACTCGCGGCTATTATTATAGTGGTGGGCTTGCACGTGCTGACAGCAGTCGCATTAGTGGCGATCAAGACCCCTGAGATAAAAGTTGAACCAGAAAAAGACACGCCACCTATCGAGATCGAGATGGTGACGTTACCGGCTGAAACGAAAGAGCCAGAGGTTGCGATAGATACTGCTGAGCCTGTAAAACCTATACAGCCACAGCCACAGCCACAGCCTAAGTCTGTCGCTACCACTAAACCTAAAATAGTGAAAGAATCTCAGCCGCTAGCGAAGACTAAGCCAGCTGTCAAACCAGTGGTAACATCAGAAAAGCCTAATTTGAAGCCTAAAACGAAGGCGCAACCTGATACAACCAAGGCTGTGGAAAACGAACCTTTTAAACATGAAGTAAAACGGCAAGAGTCGATATCAAAAGCTCAAGCAGATGCTTTAGCTGCTGATAACAACCGTAAGATATTGGCAGCACAAGCTGAAAAAGCCGCGCAAGAAGCTCAACAATTAGCCGATGCCAAAGCTGCCCGAGAGGCTCAAGCCGAAGCGGATGCCAAAAAAGCAGCAGAAGCAAAAACGGCTAAAGCGGCCGCAGAAGCCGCTGCTCGTGCAAAAGCACAGGCCGCAGCTGCCGCCGCAAGTAATACTCCTGTGAACTTCACAGCGACTAATGCCAATTGGGCGTCACGACCGAATTTTAGTTTTCCGACTAGTGCTGCACGCAGAGCTAGGTCAGGTGATAAATTGACTGTCGTTTTAGTGTTGCGAGTAAATAAGCAGGGCGGGATTGATAATGTACGCGTTGCTCAATCTTCTGGTAATAGATTATTAGACCAAGCTGCACAAAAACAAGCTGACTCTGGCAAGTTTAAGCCCTTTACCGAAGCTGGTGTGCCAGTAGTAGGCAACGTGACCTTGCCGATTGAATATGTCGTTCCTTGACCATAAGAATTTTGACTCATTATTTATATATGGCACTAATGTCGTCGCTGTCATCTGCATAGATTTATTAGCTGCAGTGAGACTAGATAATAAAACAATACTCTAAGGAGTCTAATATGGACTTTATGCAATACTGGCAAATCAGCGACATGGTGACAAAAACTTTGTTCTTTTTGTTGCTGGCTTTATCTATCCTCTCTTGGGTGACTGGCATTATTCGTGTGCTACAAAGCCGCAAGTTGGCGGCGACGGTTGCAGATGATTTGAGTCAACAGATTCAGATAAAACAGGGCGAGATGATAGCCGCAGATACCTCTACTCGCCGTGTGGTTACTGAGCAGACCTTACTCAAGCATATTGGTCGTTATCGCTTTGCCAGCGAGCGTGGATTGCCTATCCTTGGGACGACGGCAGCGATTGCGCCGTTTATTGGCTTGTTTGGGACAGTATGGGGTATTTTCCATGCACTGCATAATATTGGTATGAGTGGGCAAGCGGGCTTGGGACAAGTGGCTGGACCGGTTGGTGAGGCGCTTATTATGACAGGTTTGGGGATTGCCGTGGCGATTCCAGCGGTGGTGTTTTATAACCTTGCAGTGCGTATCAACCGCCGTGTGATGTATCACGCCAACGATAGAGCGCATGACTTATTGGCACATTCTGCCGAGATGGTAGTCACACAGCAACCTTCAATAGACAGCAAGTCTACCGTTGCCCAAGATCCATTGGCAAAAAGTATGCACTCAAACGCAGCAGATGCTCAGCAAGTGACGCATTATCAGAGTTCAGCCGCGTCGCAGCCTTAACAATTATCCATTGATGAAACAGTCCGTTAGGCGAGAGCCAAGCGAGCTGTATTGCGAATAACCAAATGTATTGAGAGTGATTATGGCATTTCAATTGGGCGATGATGATAGTCAAAGTATGAATGAGATGAACCTCATTCCGCTTATCGACATCATGCTGGTATTGATGATTATATTTCTATTGACGGCGACCGTACTAAATCCGACGGTGCCATTAGAGTTGCCGAAGACCAGTGCCGAGGTCAATGAAACACCGCCAGAGGCTATTCAAATTAGCATCGATAAAGACGCAGGGATATTTTGGGACAGCGATGCGATTAGCATGGAAGAGCTAGAGGCACGGTTACAACAGCAAGGTGCTGCGGGTAAAGACCCTTCTGTACAATTGCGTGCTGACAAAGACAGTAAGTACGACACTGTCGCTCAAGTACTCGCCGCTGCCAGTCAGGCTGGTCTTAGTAAAATAGCTTTTGTTAACGAATAAAGTAATTTGCCGTGCCTAATACCGTGCTTATATTAAGAAGCTTATCAGTAAAATTAGCAGGCTGAGCGATATAAAAATAACTAGGGTCTGTTGAACATTCAAATGTGGTACTGGCAGTGGCTATTTTTTAGACAATGCGCAGTGAAATTTTTGATGCCTAGTCATTCTAGGTTAGACAATTTCGCCATGTATTGGCAAAAAATAGCCTTGCCCTGAAAGGCTGATGCTAAAATCACCTCAAACGTTGTTATAAACCTAGCTAAGGTCTCGACATTATCGTCGGTTTACGCCTGATTTGATAAAACGTTTGATGCGATTTTAGCGATCAGCAGTCCTAATATTTGAATGTTCAACAGACCCCAAGATAATAATAAGAATAATTAAAATAATAAACTTTTTTCAACCTCGCTAGGGTAACCTTGCGAGGTTTCCTTTAATGCAAGATTTGTTTACTACACTGTCCCGTTTGCCATAATATCTCATTCAATTATCGTTATCTTGATTTCGATATGGTTTTTGAAGGGATAAGAAGCTTCATATGGTTAGCAAGGATGAAGATGTTTAGCAAAATTTAGCCATTTTAAGACCACTAAATATATAAATGTGCTAATTGATGACACGCCCTATATTACCAACCATAGACAAACGGACTATAACCATAACGACCAGCAGGTCCGTAGGCAAATGGATAGGGTGTGCGTAGGTAATCAAGATCACGCTGGCGAATATAATAGTAGCGTCCTTGAGAATAAGCTTCTTCCAACTTCTCGATGCCCTCAAGGGGACAGACAGGCTGCCAGTCATAGCCTTCGCGACCAATTTTATAAGCATTAAGCTCAGTACAGTAGGTCTTCAGACCTTGTTGACGACCTTGTTCCCATTGAATGCGGTTGGGGCTAGCACCGCCGACGCTGGCGCATTGATTGGTATATTGACCAAAGTATGCGCCCGAGCGTCCACGGATGCCATCTGCATAGCCGACTTCTTGCCAATTGCTGCTTTGGCACTGCTGCGGTGTGAGACTTTGGGTCGTGGCACAGCCTGACAGGGTGAATAATGCGGCGCTCATCAGCGAGAAAACGATACTGGTTTTACTCATGAATTTATTCGTCAGTTTGCTGGCTAAAAGAGCGGTTGATGAGTTTGACTCAATAAGATAATTCATAATAAACCTGCGCGCGTCTAAAATTATGGTTTATCATAGCACTTTTTGCTGCGTACAACTTTTTGTATCTTGTTATTAAAATTATTTTTTTGCGTACTAACTGATTGATATGCCAGTATAAATAGTAGGATTGCTAGGTGAAATGCATTTGCCAATCAAGTGCCAATCAAATGGCAATCACCTGATTATCGACTAATCCCTTTATGAGTCCTGCTTGATTTTTTATGGTTCGTGCTTATTATAAGGACGGGTATGGCAAATCACTGGTCAGTCCGTTACTCGTTAATAGGTTTTATGACAGATCAGGTCAAATGTATCGCCTCAGCAGTATTTTAATTCAGCTAAAGGTCAGGTTGTTATGGGAATATGGATTGTCATCGCCATTGTACTATTTGTACTAGGGAGTATGATGGCGCTCAAACCGAGCGGTATCGATCAGCGCTTGGATCATTTACGCATGACCGCCCGTCGCTTACAGTTGAACCCAAAACTGATCGCTTGTCCGGATTGGATCAGGGGCAAAGACAATGAATATGGTCGCGGGATGCTTGGTCAGTATGGCTTGGTGCTAGATAACGTCAAACTGCCGCTAACCCGTTATCAGGTCATCGATGGGTGCTGGCGACCAGATAGCAATGCAAACAGCAACGCAAATCCTGCAGACAAAAATGCGAGTGGCAGTAGTAATGGCAATACGCCACCTCAAACCAATTTTAGCTTGGATAAAGTGCCGCTAGCATTGCCATCCAGTATTGAGCCGTTTGTAAAAGCCTTATTAATCAAGTCCAATAGCATTGTTATTTACTGGGAAGATATCGCCTATGTGCGCCCAGTGACAAATCCTAATTATCAGCAAAAAATGATTGAGGCAGACTTACTAGTACTGAAAGCACAGCTTGAAGCGTGGGCGTTACAGATGCAAAAAAATCGCAAGAACTAGTAAATCGTTTTTTAGTCTCCATTAATGAGCAATAGGCAAGCAGTTTTGCGATGCCCCAATTATTTACAGTTGACAGCTCAGCGCCTAGCAGTGTAACGTCTTTGTATCTTTATTGCTGTTTTATGACTCGTATCGGCGTCGTTGCTTGCTTTATACCTTTTTATATCGGCAGCTATTATTACAATAAATCGTTGATCTATGATGATCAGCTTCCATAAATTGCCATGCTGCTGAATTTAACCTTACTTTTAAACTACTTATATTATGGTGTCGTCAAATATGGCAAAAACCACAACTAAAAAAAGTCCAGCTCCTGTCTCTGACAGCTCCAAAGGTAAGTCTTTGGTGATTGTCGAGTCACCAGCCAAGGCAAAAACGATCAATAAATACCTCGGCAATGACTTCGTTGTTCGCTCGAGTATCGGACACGTACGCGATTTACCCGTCGGTGCGAGTAAAAGCGCGAAGAAGCCAGCGACTAGCAAAAAAGATGACAGTCTGAGCAAAGAAGAAAAAGCGCAGCAAGCATTGGTACGTCGCATGGGTATCGACCCTGAACATGACTGGGCAGCAGTGTACGAAGTACTGCCAAACAAAACTAAAGTCATCAAAGAGCTCAAAGCCTTAGCCAAAGACGCTGACAAAATCTATCTGGCAACGGATATGGATAGAGAAGGGGAAGCCATCGCTTGGCATCTCAAAGAAGTCATCGGTGGCGCTGATAGCAAGTATGAGCGCGTGGTCTTTAACGAGATTACCAAAACCGCCATTCAAAATGCCTTTAAACAACCCTCAAAACTCGATATCGATCGCGTCAATGCCCAGCAAGCACGCCGCTTTTTGGATCGCGTCGTTGGTTTTATGATATCGCCATTATTGTGGCAAAAGGTTGCACGCGGTCTGTCAGCAGGGCGTGTACAGTCGGTCGCCATGCGTTTGGTGGTCGAGCGTGAGCATGAAATTCGCGCCTTTATCCCAGAAGAGTACTGGCAGATTCATGCTGATACTCATGTCGCCAGCAGTAAAAAAGACGCTGAACAAATTGCCATTCGTCTAGAGGCAACCAAGCAAGGTGGCAAAACGCTAAAGCTCGTCAATAAAGAGCAGACGGATAAAGTCTTAGAAGTGCTTAACGCCAACGACTTTATCGTCAAAGAGCGTGAAGAAAAGCCAACACAATCACGTCCGAGTGCGCCATTTATTACCTCGACATTGCAACAAGCAGCCAGTACGCGATTGGGATTTTCGGTTAAGAAAACCATGATTTTGGCACAGCGTTTATACGAAGCCGGTCATATTACCTATATGCGTACCGACTCGACCTTTTTATCTGGCGATGCACTTGCCGCTGTCCGTGGCTATATCGAAGACAGCTATGGCGCGAAGTATGTACCAGAAAAGCCTAACTTCTATGGTAATAAGCAAGGCGCACAAGAGGCGCATGAGGCGATTCGTCCGTCTAACGTCAATATGAAATCGACACAGCTGAAAGGCGTTGAACGTGATGCGATACGTCTGTATGAGCTGATTTGGCGTCAGTTTGTCGCCTGCCAAATGCTGCCAGCAAAGTATCTGTCAGTGAACTTGTTTGTTGGCGCTGATGATGTCGAGCTAAAAGCGCGTGGTCGTACGTTAGTATTTGATGGCTATACCAAAGTCATGCCGCCGGCGAAGACCGATGATACCTTGTTACCTGATGTCAAAAAAGGCGATAAGTTAACGCTAGACAAGCTTGATCCAAGCCAACACTTTACCAAGCCTGCACCGCGCTATACCGAGGCAAGCTTAGTCAAAGAGCTTGAGAAAAAAGGCATCGGTCGTCCATCGACTTATGCTTCTATTATCTCGACCATTCAAGATCGCGGTTATGTGAAGCTTGAAAACAAGCGTTTATTTGCCGAAAAAATGGGTGATATCGTCACTGACAGACTGACGGCAAGTTTTCCAGACTTGATGGATTATACCTTTACCGCCGCGCTTGAAGACAAGCTTGATCACGTGGCAGAAGGTGATACAGACTGGAAAGATGTCCTTGATAATTTTTACGGGGACTTTAAAACCACGCTTGATCGTGCTAAAGAAAAAGACGGCATGCGTCCAAATGATCCGACCGATGTACCAGACGTCCACTGCGATATTTGTGATCGTCCGATGCAGTTACGTACAGGTTCTACGGGTGTCTTCCTAGGCTGTACGGGTTATAACTTGCCGCCGAAAGAGCGCTGTAAAGGCACCAAGAACTTAATGCCAGTCGAAGCTTTTGCCAATCTCGATGATGCCGAAGGTGAAGAGGACGAAGCGGCCGAAGTCAAAGATTTGATGGAGAAAAAACGCTGTCCGAAATGTGGTACAGCGATGAATGGCTACATCGTCGATGGTGGTCTTAAGCTACACATCTGCGGTAATAACCCTGACTGCGACGGCTATATTTTAGAAGAAGGTAAGTTCGAAGTACCGGGTTCAGACGCACCTACCATCGATTGTAATAAATGTGATGGGCAGATGGAACTGAAGACGGGACGTTTCGGTCCTTACTTCGCTTGTCAGAAATGTGACAATACTCGTAAAGTGTTAAAAACAGGCGAAGCAGCACCACCGCGTATGGATCCTATTCACTTACCAGAGCTAAAATCGGTCAAGCATGAGGATTACTTCATTTTGCGTGAAGGCGCAGCTGGGATGTTCTTGGCAGCATCTAAGTTCCCGAAAGTAAGGGAGACACGTGCACCAAAGCTCGCTGAGCTAAGAGAAATCAAAGACAAAATGGAAGATAAGTTCCAATATCTCTTTGAAGGTCCAGACGAAGATCCTGAAGGCAATGCAACGATTCTACGTTGGTCACGTAAGAAAAAAGAGCAGTATATCGGCTCTGAGAAAAATGGTAAAGCCACTCGTTGGGGTGTGTACTGGCGCAAAGGTGAGTGGGTAGAAGAGTAATCCTTTTTTACCTTTAGGCTTTTTATCTCCATCTTGCCATCGTAATGTGTTAAGTCATAAAAAAACCTCTTAGATAATCTAAGAGGTTTTTTTATGCTGTCAATAAACTCTAAATGTTATTAGGGCGTGTCCTCATTTTAAAAATGGTGATAAAAATGAGATAAATTGCAGTCAAACAAGGAAAATAGCGCAGATAATATCGGGATATTAACCAGCTATTTAACGATGTTTGGCAAAATTTAGCCATTTTTAGCCCGTTTAGATATGATCAATTGAATTGAGGACACGCCCTAGTTCTTTTCGATGATACCACAAGCGATACGGTCGCCTGCATTACCTGCTGGCTGACTAGTATAGTCATCAGTACCACCATGAACGATAAAGGCTAGGCGATTAACGCTGTATTTACCCGCTTCCGTTGCCGCGATTTTTTTGTTCACATAATTAATAGTAGCGACACCATTTTCATTTGCCGTTAGGTTTGGCAAGTCACCCGCATGACCATTCATATCATCAGGATTAGAATGTGGCTTTTTGTCTGGATTAAAGTGACCACCTGCTGCTTTACCCATAACATCACAGCTACCAGTTTCATGAATATGTAGGGCAACAGTCTGACCCGGTGTCAGGTTCATTAGCTTACCGTAGACCTGTACACCACCATCGACTGGGCGTAAGAAAACTTGTCCAACTTCCGTTTTATTCGCGTCTGTTGTTGTAATCGCTGATTTCAACACAGGTTGATTCAGTGGATTGCCAGTCTTTAATTGACCTTCTGTACTTTGGCAACCAGTCATAGCTAGAGCAGAACCACATAATAGAGCGCTTGCAAGCATGGTCTTATTCATTATTTTCTCCAATTGTTTTAGTCATTATTTTTAGTCGTCATTAAATTTCGAATATCTATGGTTATTGTTCTATTAAAACTCACGTCAATATTCGTTAGAATCGGAGTTAGTATAGCCAAGCTGACCCTATAGTTATTCATCAAATGCGCAACAATCGGTTAATAAATGTAAATTTCCTGCTTAAAATATACGGTCGGAATTGGCAAAAGCGCACTATTTGAATGCATAAAAAACCATGATTACTAGGGCGTGTCCTCAATTCAACCGATCGCTATCTAAACGGCCTAACAATAGCTAAATTTTGCCAAATATTGTCAAAAATCTTGTTAATACGTTCATATTTATAGCAATATCTCCCTTCTTGGCCTGCAATTTATCTCATTTTATCCACCATGTTGAAAATGAGGACATTGCCTAGGGGATAACTAGAATAATTTTGATAAATTACAATAAATAAACAGAGTAATAGTGGCATTATGGTTGATACTGCCTTTTGTTGTTTACATTTGTTTGCTAAATAGCAAGGATGTTAAACGTTTGTTATTAACAGGTTAATGTTTATAGTTTTTTAATGCTATGAATCTCATTTCGGTAAAGCTTACATATTCCTGTTTTTAGGCATGCTCATAAATCATCAGAACTATGTTGGTTTTATTTGAGTACTATGAACCAAAGTATCTAAACCACCACTCTATGGAGTTATTTTCCAATAAGGATATGTTATGAAAACAATATCAAGAGCGACACCTTTACTCATTGCCTTGCTGTCGAGTAGTTTTGTCTCTATGGCCTATGCAGAAGTTAATACGCCACTTGAGGCATTTGAGCAACTAAGCCCCAGTGCATTAGAAAAGCTACGTAATGCCAATATCGATGTTAATCAATTATTGGCTAACGATGCTAATGATCTGATCGTCACATTTAATAAAGATCGTTACGCAGTAGATAACAGTCAAAACACGGGTAAAAATGTGGCGACAAGAAAATATAAACTGGTCAAGCAGCAAGTCTCATCGCAACTAAAAGATACGCAAATTTTGCGTGACTATTACGGTTCGCCAATGAGTTTTTATCGTGTGAATTCAAAAAAAGATTTGGTTAAATTATTGAATGATGCTGACGTGGAATCGATTCAGCCTAATATCAATGTAGAGCCAACGTTGCAACAAAGTCTACCTTTTATCAGACAACCGCAAACTGCGAATACTTATGTCCAAACTGGACAAGGTAGATATTTTTTTAAAGGTAAAGGTTCTGTGGTTGCCATATTAGATACTGGACTGGATGCTACCCGGTCGGCCTTTGGTAGCTGCAACATTGGTAGTGCCAGCTGTAGTGTCGTTGGTACTTATGAGTTTGCTCAAGAAGCAAATGGTCAAGGTGACGGTCAATTGGATGACGATCCTTCTAAACACGGTACTAATGTGAGTGGCATCGCTTTAGGCGTTGCACCAGAAGCCAAGCTGGTCTCTTTGGACGTGTTCAATTGGCAAGTAGACAATAGAGGACAGCGTCAACTGTTGGCACCTTCTTATGCTATTCAAGGGGCTTTGAACTGGATTTATAATAATCACATCACTAGAAATGGTAATGGATTAAATGTTGTCTCCTTAAATATGAGCCTAGGTGGCGGTGCTAATAAAACAGCAACGAATGACTTGGCTTTGCTAGGTGATCTGAAAAATATGGGTGTGGCCTCCGTTGTAGCAACGGGTAATGAGTATTATACAGACGCCATAGCGTGGCCTGCTTCGGAGATCAATGCTATCGCTGTAGGAGCAGTGCACGATACAACCAATCAAAGCGCCCGAGTATACTGTGGACGTGACTATAATAACCAAGATAAATTCAACTATGGTTATCGAGTAGATGATGTGACTTGTTTTTCTAACAGCTCTAACTTGTTAGATATTTTGGCACCAGGTTATGATATTACTGCTGCTGGTATTACTATGAGCGGCACTTCTCAAGCAACCCCGCACATGGCCGGTGCTTATGCAGTAATGCGCGCGCCAACAGTGATTGACAGGACTCAAGATAGCGTGGATGACACCACACGTCGCTTTAAACAAAATGGCGTAAGTGTTAGAGATTCACGTAATGGGATTGTACGACCACGCCTTGATCTGTATGCAACATTGATGAGTATTGCTCAAAGCTAAAGAGTCAATTAGTAAGAGTGTCGTCTCAGACTCCAATCAGAGTTTGAGACGATATTTGATAGATAACAACTAATGATGGTATCGGTTAAAGTAATGAGCTAACAATAATCACACTCTATTGAAAAGTTCTCTTGATTTAAGAAGAACGCCCAATAGCTTCATTCTTAATACCTTTTCTATATTTTATTAATTGGAAGTAAGCTGCTATGAAAAACATGACTCCTATCGCAATCGGAGTATTCTTACTACTCGTCGTAGGTTTTCTAATTTTCTATTTTAAGCCCGCCAATAGCCAAGATAGCGTGCTAACCACTAAGCAACAACATTCCTCAAATACTGTCAGTAATAGCAAATCAACGGATCCGCTCAAAGCAGATACCGCTGATAGCAATAGCACTAAAAATAATACGAGCATCGACAAGAGTAATGGAGATGCTTCAGAGCAACAGGAAAATATTGTAGATTTTAACAAAAAAGTTTATGGTTACGGTGCTGAGTCAACAGACAATACTCGCGCAAATAGAAAGTCAGAAAAAGCGAAGTCTACTGATAATTTATATAACCCTCAGAGTGACTTGAATATTAAGCCTATCGATCCAGCAAAAGATCCTGGAAATCAAGTGGCTTCTTTTGATGAACGGTAGATGCGACTCTTTTAATGACCTACTTATATTTTAAACGCTTGGTTTATGTAACGAATGGCTAAATTTTGCCAAACTGCGTCAAGTATAGTCAGTGAAAAGTAATATCGAACCATCACGCACTACTGATATCAATTTTTCTTGCTTGCTGTGCCTTTGCAGACAGAGGCTACAAAAAACTGATATCAGCAGTATCGTAGCGTTTTTGGAATATTTTGACTATAGCTGGTCTAGATCTCGATATTATCTGTGTATCTTCCTCGTTTTATGGCAAGTTGTCACCATGTTGACACTGATGATACGCCTTAGTAGCACTATAGCGTTTGACAGTATTCAAGATCAAAAAAGAGCCGCCCATCATTACGATGAGCGGCTCTTTAATTTGTAAGACTGGATTAGTAATTGATCAGATTAGCTATGCAGTGCTTTGCCTGAGGTTTTATCAACCGTCACTTTAGCAGGTTTAAGCGGCACTGGCATACTCACCAACGCAACTTTTAATATCTCATCAATTGTTGCGACTGGCTGAATAGTCAGGCCTTCTTTGACGTTATCAGGGATATCGGCCAAATCACGCTCATTGGTCGCTGGAATCAACACATGCTTGATACCACCGCGATGTGCCGCAAGTAGTTTCTCTTTGAGACCACCGATACGTAGGATTTTTCCTCGTAAAGTGATTTCACCTGTCATCGCAATATCTGGACGAATGGCGATACCTGTCAATGCAGATACGAGTGCTGTAGTTAATGCACCACCAGCTGATGGGCCATCTTTTGGCGTAGCGCCTTCAGGCATATGCACGTGGACATCCGTGGTTTTGAACGTCTCGTAATCAATCCCTAAGCTGTCACCGCGCGCACGAACCACACTCATCGCTGCACGAATCGACTCTTTCATGACATCGCCGAGTGACCCTGTAAAGCTAAGCTCGCCTTTACCTTTCATGGCGACTGCTTCGATAGTGAGTAATTCACCACCGACTTGTGTCCAAGCTAGACCAGTGATACGACCAATCTCAGGCTCTTCTTCAGCCAGACCATAGTCATATTGATGGACACCGAGATAGTCATCGATGTTTTTGTCATCGACCACGATTAGCTCACGTTCTGCTTTTTTCGGAGCACGCGCGCCATGGCTTTCAACCGAACCGCGAACAACTTTGCGGCAGATTTTATTCACTTCACGCTCAAGGTTACGGACACCAGCTTCACGCGTATAGCTACGAACGATACTGTGTAGCGCTGCTTCGACAATCTCAATCTCGCCTTCTTTGAGACCATTATTCTTAATCGCTTTTGGCACGAGGTACTTCTGTGCGATATTTACTTTTTCTTCTTCGGTATAACCCGGTAAGCGAATAACTTCCATCCGATCAAGAAGCGCTGCTGGAATATCCATGCTGTTAGCAGTACAGATAAACATCACTTGCGACAAGTCTAAGTCCATATCTAAATAATGGTCGTTGAACGTATCGTTCTGTGAGGGATCTAACACTTCAAGCAATGCTGATGCTGGATCACCGCGGAAGTCTTGCGCCATCTTATCGATTTCATCTAATAAGAATAGCGGGTTTTTGACTTCGACTTTGGCAAGTGATTGAACGATTTTACCCGGCATCGCACCGATATAGGTACGGCGATGACCACGAATCTCTGCTTCATCACGCACGCCGCCAAGTGCCATACGCACAAACTTACGACCAGTAGCACGCGCAATCGACTCACCTAGTGAGGTTTTACCGACACCTGGAGGACCGACGAGACATAAAATCGGGCCACGAAGCTTTTTCACACGTGATTGCACGGCGAGATATTCTAAGATGCGGTCTTTCACATCTTGTAATCCGTAATGATCTTCGTCTAATACCGTCTTAGCTTTGTCTAAATTGATCGAAACTTTGGTCGTCGCATTCCACGGCGTGTCCAAAATCCATTCAATATAGTTGCGTACGACTGACGATTCACTCGATGCAGGCGGCATCATCTTGAGCTTTTTAAACTCTTGCTCCGCTTTTTTGCGTACATCTTCTGGCAGGTCAGCATCTTCTAAGCGCTGCTCAAGCTCGGCGACATCGTCTTCACCATCGAACGCGCCGTCATTCATATCTGACAGCTCGTTTTTGATGGCTTTCATTTTTTCATTTAAGAAATATTCGCGCTGATTCTCTTCCATTTGCTGACGGACAGCTTCTTGGATATCTTGTTCGATATTTTGCTCAGCACTTTGTTTGACCAAGTATTCAGTCAATGTATTGATGTGCGTTTTGATATCGTCTTTTTCTAAGAACGACTGCTTGATATCAAGATCCATCGACACACGAGTTGAGATAAAATATACCAACTCAAGCAAATCATCGATACGCTTGGCCACGCGAGTCAGCTCACGGGCATTACGCAGACGCGCATCAGCATAGCTTTCAAATAGTGTGGTCAACGCTTGAATGGTGTTCTTTTGCTGACTCTCATCCATACTGACATCGAGGTCAGCACGTTCAAATTTCGCCATCAATAACGTGTCGTGATCTTCTATATTGTCAACGCGCGCACGATACTGACCTTCGATCAATACCTTGATGCAGTTTTCATCGCTGTCATGTGGCATGGTGCTGACGATGCGGCACACTGTACCGTATTGATATAAGTTGTCTTGATCAATGTCTTCGGTCAGCGAGTCTTTTTGCGCCACGACCAGTACTTTATTGCCATACTCAGCCTGTGCCAGCTCGACCGCTTTGACCGATGGTGCACGACCTACGAACAAGGCAATTTGCATATGTGGATAGACGACCACATCACGCAGTGCCAATAACGGTAAGTAGGTGTCGTCTTCAACGCTGTCTTTATCATTGTCGTCTTCACTAGTGTTGTCTTCACTATCGTCATCTTTGACAGTGGTTTCAGTATTGTCAGAGGCTGTCTCTAACTCGCTTTCTGACGCATGACTAGACAAAGTGTCTGGCTGGTTATCATCAGCAACAGTAGATGAAACGTCGACATCTATGTCGATATTGTCTTGGGCTATTTTATGTTCACTCATATATTTTTCCTCGTTCACCAGACTTGTAAAGTCAAGTTCGTGGTTCATGTTTAGATAAATGGTGCTCACAGATAAAATTGCAAGGCTTGTACTCAAACTCACCTGCTTAACTGTGCAAAATATTTATATCTGGCTGAATACAGAGCGTCATACGGTTATGAGCTTTATGCGTTGCTGGTGAGAATCTGTATATCGGAAGTAGCCATATAAGAGTCATAGAAAGCTGTCATAACAGATGCTTATAGATCACTTATAAATAGCATCTATCAAATATCTATTGGGGTCTACGCATAGGTTTTATAGGCAAAATAAGGTAAACTGTCGCGCGTCTTAAACGGTGTGTTTTAGAGTAGAGCGCTTTAGAGACACATTCGAGAAAAAGCGTTTTTGAGACGATGGCGATATCCATAAATTATGAGATATCAATAAGTTTGAATTGAACCAAAGCAAATAGAATACGAGGCAACACATGGCAATCAATGCGGTACTGCTGGCAGTCATCATCATGTTGGGGCTGTCACTTGCGCGAGTGCACGTGGTGCTCAGTTTATTAATTGGTGCGCTGGCTGGTGGATTAATAGCGGGTCTTGGTATTACTGATACGCTCAATGCGTTTCAAGAAGGTATCCGTAATGGTGCACAAATTGCACTGTCATATGCGTTACTTGGGGCGTTTGCGGTCGCAATTGCTCATTCGGGCTTGCCACAATCACTGGCAGGTGCTGTGATTAGGCGCATTGATGCAGGTGGCACCAGTGGCATGATTAAGTACATGCTGTTTGCAGGCTTGATTACCATGAGCTGCTTTAGCCAAAACTTAATCCCTATTCATATTGCCTTCATTCCGCTACTTGTACCGCCATTATTGCTCGCCTTTAATCGAATGCATATTGATAGACGTCTGATCGCTTGTCTATTGACCTTTGGTTTGGTCACCACCTATATGTTTATCCCATATGGCTTTGGTGATATCTACCTTAATCAAATCATGCTAAAAAACGTCGGTGAGGCGGGCATTGATATCGCTAATATCTCTGTGGTCAAGGCCATGGCGATTCCCGCACTGGGGATGCTAATTGGTTTGCTAGTCGCTGTATTTATCAGCTATCGTAAGCCGCGCGTATATCAGCAGATTGCGATAGATCAGCAAGCACATGATGCCGTAGTAGAAGGCGATACATTGAGTAAAACTGCGGCTGGCGCACAGTCGCAAAGCAAACTAAAAACGCTGGTTGCACTAGCTGCCATCGTGACTGCTTTTGTCGTACAGCTCTATACCGATTCGCTATTGCTTGGCTCAATGTTTGGCTTCGGTGTGTTTATGGCGACCGGCGTGGTGAAGTGGCGTGATGCTGACAGCGTCTTTAATGACGGTATCAAATTGATGGCGATGATTGGCTTTATTATGATTACTGCGCAGGGTTTTGCAGAAGTCATGAAAGCGACTGAGCAGATTCAGCCACTCGTTGATGGGGCTGCGTCACTGTTCGGTGGTAATAAAGCGATGGCTGCATTTATCATGCTATTGATTGGTCTCATTGTGACCATGGGTATCGGCTCGTCATTCTCGACGATTCCTATTTTGGCTGCGATTTATGTACCACTATGTATCTCGTTAGGATTTTCTCCATTGGCGACTGTGGCGATTATCGGTACGGCTGGCGCGTTGGGTGATGCGGGTTCGCCTGCGTCAGACTCGACTCTAGGGCCAACGTCTGGTCTAAACATTGATGGACAGCATGACCATATCAAAGACAGTGTGGTGCCAACCTTTATTCACTATAATATTCCGTTATTAATATTTGGTTGGATAGCGGCGATGGTACTGTAAACGTACAGAGTACAGCCTTTAAATAACAGCAGATAAAATAAAACAAGACTTAGAAATAAGTCTTTTTTTATTTTAATAAGAGATAAAAAAGGTAAGAATTATTGTGAAAATACAGGCGTTTCTTTATGAACTAAGCCATTTTTCATCTCTGTTATGGTTTTAAGTAGAAGGTAGCTGAAAAAAAGCTGAAAAACCGGATCGTAGATATGATCTAGCACTAAATTACCACGTATATAGTCTAGGGCTGATAAAATGAATAAAGCCATGAGTATCCCTGAGAAAACATAAGATACAAGGATAAGGATACGTGAGAATGGTTTGTCGTTGCGCTGTGTTGTCCGTTGTGTTTCTACATAGCTTATGAGTGCGAGAGTATAGGCTCCCGCTAGAGTAAAGCCAAAGCTTCTAAGTTCAGCAAGCTCAAAACCATTATAGTCATATATATAAGCAACAGGCACTAGTAGAAATGATATTACCCAAAGGTAAAAAATAACCTTGAACGAAGCTGGTGACATAAATTCTTTTTTCGTTTTGCTCTTCATGACGGACGATACCTATTTGGTAATAATAATTATTTTCAATAATTATAGTTTATAGATTATTTATAAACAATAGTTTGTTATAAAATAAGTATTTATCCGCGCAACATTAGACAAACTTTAAGGTGTATGAATAATTCTAAGATGGCTATTTACTCAATCTCAAGACTTATCGGTGTAATGCTTTTATCAATATCGAAGCTTGCTGTCTCTATATTTGAAGGCTTATTTTCAGTTGTATTAGATCTGAATTTTAGTTGTACATTTTTTTGTCCATCATAGCTAATGCCCTCTATAGTAATGTTAACACCTACAAGCTGAGAGTCAGTTTGATTAATAGCATAGGTCTTATTGTTCAACTCAAACAGTCCTAAATAAGTTGATGTGCTAGGTAAATCAAGTTTATTTATTCCAGACGAGTCTACAGCGCTGTTTAATATAGTGTAGGGCGCTACCAACCTAGTTATTTTGTCATCAGATGAATTTAATGCCGTCATATTTCTGTGATCTAGTAATACTGAATAGTCTGTATTACCTTCTAACGTGCCTTTAGCGTAAGCTCTATTATCACTCTCAACAAACTCACTTATTAGCACTTTAGTTTCCTGATCTGGAAGGGTGATATGAAACTGGTTAGTTGTTTCTAAGTTAAATAATTGCCTCATCATATCTGATTTTTGAGTATTACAGCCAATCAACGATGGTAGCAGAACTGCAAAAACAACAATCAGGTATAAGGGTTTGAGATACTTCATAATAACTCCATTATTTTTTTGACATTGAGTATGCCCTAAAACGTCTTAGTATTAGTAAAAGTGGATGTTAACATACCCAAAAATCACCTATAAACTTAAACTGAAAAGTAGTGTAGGATTGATACAATCACACTTCTATTCTAAATCTTGTAACCAGATGCGTGTGAGCTATATTGGCAGTCTTATACAATCTAAATATTAGTCTAAAAAGGAAGTGTAATCACTATGTACTTACTACAAAGCAAAACTAAAATTTTTAGCACACTCATTACTATTTTTTGTCTCACTTTACCATTACATGCTAATGCAGAAAATTCATTGGTTGATGCTGTTAAAAGTGCTGAAAATGAATTGGGTGCTCGAATCGGTCTAGCTGTGCATGATTTAGAGACTGAACAACGTTGGGAATACAGATCTGATGAACGCTTTCCTTTAAGTAGTACCTTTAAAACTCTTGCGTGTGCCAATGTGCTGCATAACGTTGATATAGGTCAAGAAAAAATCGATAGAGTCGTTAGGTTCTCTAAAAGCAATCTTGTTACCTATTCTCCTGTGACAGAAAAGCATGTCGGCAAAAAAGGCATGTCTCTTGGCGAGTTATGTCAGGCAACCCTATCGACCAGTGATAATTCAGCGGCTAACTTTATTTTGCAAGCCATCGGTGGACCTAAATCTCTCACTCAGTTTTTACGTGCTAGCGGGGATAATACAACACGACTTGACCGCTGGGAAACCGAACTGAATGAAGCAATACCGAAAGATAAAAGAGATACCACCACACCAATAGCAATGATAACGACACTTGAAAAATTCGTAGTTGGAGATACATTGTCTACAGAGTCTCGTCAACAGTTGCAATCTTGGCTCAAAGGTAATGAGGTGGGTGATGCGCTTTTTCGTAAAGGCGTTCCGAGTGATTGGATCGTAGCAGACAGGACAGGGGCTGGCGGTTATGGATCACGTGCGATTACGGCGGTCATGTGGCCTCCGGGTCGCAAACCTGTTATCGCTGCTTTATACATTACAGAGACTGATGCTTCGTTTGAAGATAGAGACGCTATGATTGCAAAAATCGGGACAGAAATAGCAAAAGCAGTGTTAGTAGAGCATCCTCTTAAATAATCTAGTAATAACAAAAGGCGAGTGTAGTTACTATCTATAATAGTTTCTATGCTCGCCTTTTTTCGTTTTTCTTTATTACTCAATCAATGTGATTTTTAAAAATCTTCATCAAAATCTCTTATCTCACTATTTAAGCCATTCAAAAACTCATCGCTTTGCGCTAGCAGCTCGTTTAAGCGTTTCTCGTTAATCACCGTCGATAACTCATCAGTGCTAAAAGCCTGTTCTTGACTATAGTAACGTAGCTCTCTAGCATCCTCATTGCCTAACGTTTTTAAATATTCATCCACATTATCAGCGCTAGAGTTAGCATCCATAGCTTGCTTATCATCTTTCATCAAAACCACCTTATGCCGCTTGGCGTAATTAAGCCATCTAATGGCACATCCCATGGTTGACGCTGTAATTGTTCAACCACTTGAAAGTCATAACACCAACCGATTTTTAACGGTTTTTTCGCCCCTGACCGATAGCTGTTACCAAGCGTAGTATCATAAAACCCGCCACCCATGCCCATACGATTGCCGTTTAAGTCTACCGCCACCAGCGGGCAGATAATGACATCCAATTCTCGTGCCCAAAGTAGACGACGATGATGGTTTTGCTTCATACCCAAGCTGTGAATGCGAGTGGGGACATTGATCAATTTTGAATGATAAATTGGTACAAAACGTAATCGTTTGTCATTAGTGCCATCGCTAGTACGACCGAGCGAGCCGACGACTGGTAAATAAGGTAAATAGCCTAAGCGTTGACACCAATCAAGTAGTGGCTGAGTAGGTAGCTCGCCAAAGCCATCGTAATATAAGCCAATGCGGGCATGCGTTGGCAATCGCTGCTGTAACTTCGTCAAATGCGCACTCGCTGCTTGTCCCATATTCCTGCGTGAAATTTCAGTTAATTGGCGACGCTGGCGAGTAAAGTGTCGTCTGGGCGGGTTGCTAACGGCTGATTCCTCTGACGCTGCGTTTTTTGGTTCAGGATGCATATCTATACTATCCGCTAGTTTGTGAGTTTGATGATGACAGCTGCTTTTAGACGTTAGCAATGGCTATTTGTCAATATTCAACACGCCTTAGTCATGCTATCATAACGCCACTTTACATCGTATTCTCCTTTATGTGCAGCAGCTGTTGCACTTTTTATCGTTCAGCCACACAACAACAAACCAGCAAAGAGGGTAGTTATGTCGACACAGAATCAGGCAACTCGTACCGAAAAAGACACTATGGGCAACGTAGAAGTCCCAGCTGACGCTTATTGGGGTGCGCAAACTCAGCGTAGCCGTGAGAACTTCAAAATCGGTGGCGAGACTTTGCCGCGTCCAATGATTGAAGCAATGGCACTGGTCAAAAAAGCCGCTGCAATTACCAACGCTAGCCTTGAGCGTATCGACGCTGATAAGCGCGATTTAATCGTGCAAGCTGCTGACGAAATCATCAATGGTGGTCTAACGGATCAGTTCCCATTGGTTGTATGGCAGACGGGTTCTGGTACGCAGTCAAACATGAACATGAACGAAGTATTGGCCAACCGTGCCAACGAAATCGCTGGTTCTGAGCGCGGCAGCTACACGCCAATTCACCCAAATGACCATGTAAACCATGCACAGTCTACCAACGACAGCTTCCCAACAGCGATTCGTGTGGCTGCTGCTCGTCAAATCAATAGCTTATTGATCCCAGCGGTAAAAGCACTACGCGACACATTAGCGGCTAAAGCCAAAGAATTCGATAGCATCGTAAAAATCGGTCGTACGCATTTACAAGACGCCACGCCTTTGACGTTGGGTCAAGAGTTCAGCGGCTATGTGAGCCAACTTGATCATTCATTGGTACGTATTGATAACGCGTTACAAGGTCTATATGAATTGCCACTAGGTGGTACTGCAGTTGGTACGGGTCTAAACGCTCATCCTGATTATGCAGTAACCGCTGCTGAGCAATTAGCGACTTTGACTGGCTTGCCATTTGTCACCTCACCGAATAAATTCGAAGCACTAGCCGCTCGTGATGCAGAAGTATTTGCGTCAGGTGCACTAAAAACGCTAGCAGCTAGCTTAAATAAAATCGCTAACGATGTACGTTGGTTGGCATCAGGTCCTCGTTGTGGTCTAGGCGAATTGACGATTCCTGAGAACGAGCCAGGCTCTTCTATCATGCCTGGTAAAGTAAACCCAACTCAGTCAGAAGCATTGACGATGGTTGTTGCTCAAGTCATGGGTAACGACGTGACGATCAGCATGGCTGGCGCATCAGGTAACTTTGAGCTAAACGTTTATAAGCCAGTTATCGCGTTTAACTTATTGCAGTCTATCAAACTATTGGGTGATGGCTGCAACAGCTTCAATGAAAACTGTGCCGTTGGTATCGAGCCAGTAAAAGACAAAATCGATGACTTTTTGCACAACTCATTGATGCTAGTGACTGCATTGAACCGTCATGTTGGTTATGAGAATGCTGCGAAAATCGCTAAGACGGCGTATAAAGAAAACAAAACCTTGAAGCAAGTGGCGGTTGAGTTAGAGCTATTAACTGAAGCTCAGTTTGATGAGTGGGTCATTCCTGCTGATATGGTAAATCCTAAGTAAGCAGTAGATCAAATAATGACCTGCTAAGCCGTCAGACTCGCTTAATGTACGAGCAGTACAATTTGCACTCGTCTTTCTTGTAGCAGCATATTTGTTTCACTGAGAAGTGAGAAATAAAAAGACCTTGTCACCTCTTATATGAGAATGTGGCAAGGTCTTTTTTTTTGGCTATGTTTAAGTAGGCGCTGCTCATGTAGCAATGCCAACGTATACATATCTAATTGGTGCGCAAAGCAACACTCTTTATGATTCAGATTTTATCGTTGATGTTTATCGATTATCGATATACAATATAGAAGTATATTGATTTTCTATAAACCAATAATATAAGAGTATTGAGATTTATATGATCGTTAATTTTAAATGTAGTGACACTCGAACTCTTTTTTCTACTGGAAAAACAAAGCGTTGGTCGGCCCTTAAAAATGTTGCAGAACGTAAGTTACTACTGTTAGATAATGCAACAACGCTCGAAGATTTAAAAGCACCACCTGGTAATCGCTTAGAAGCTTTGAGTGGCGACAGAGAAGGTCAACATAGTATTCGAATTAATGCGCAATGGCGACTATGTTTTGTTTGGACAGAGCAAAGTGCTACAGACGTAGAAATTATCGACTACCACTAATTTGACTGAACCATAAAAGATAGAGAGAACACTATGATTAAAAACGGTATGCGTCCTATCCATCCAGGTGAAGTATTGCAAGAAGACTTTCTTGAGCCGCTTGGTATGAGTGCCAATGCACTAGCAAATAAACTTGGCGTGACACCCGCACGTATTAGCGAAATTGTACGAGAAAAACGAGGTATTACGGCAGACACAGCACTGCGCCTAGCAAAATATTTTGGTGGTAGTGCTCAGTTTTGGCTAAATCTACAATCCACTTATGAGCTGCGTGTGGTTGAAACTGATAGCCTTCAGTTTTTAGACGATATTGAACCTATTGAATACGCTTAATATTCGTGTTGTGGCTACAAGAATTCAGCGAAAATCGCTAAAACTGCTTATAAAGAAAACAAAACCTTGAAGCAAGTTGCCGTTGAGTTAGAGCTTTTAACTGAAGCGCAGTTTGATGAGTGGGTTATTCCTGCTGATATGGTAAACCCTAAGTAAGCAGTAGACCAAATAATGACCTGCTACGGTGTCAGACTCGCCTAATGTACGATAAATACCATTTGCATTTGTCTTTCTGGTAGCAGCGTTATATTTGTGACACTAAGAATTTATCAATAAAAAAGACAATAACCTACCTCGGAGTAAACAATGATTACCCATGTACCTGATATGACTTTTAAAACTCGTGTTCGTGATGACTCTATTGGAGGAGATAACCCGTTCACATGGTATGATCTAACCACAGATGAGTTATTTGCCAATAAAAAAGTGGTTGTGTTTTCTCTACTAGGTGCCTTTACGCCAACTTGTTCGACCAGCCATCTCCCTCGTTATGAAGCGCTTTATAATGAGTTTAAGGCATTAGGCATAGATGAAATAGTTTGCATTTCTGTCAATGATGCATTCGTCATGTACCAATGGGGTCTAAAGCAAAAACGTGAAAACGTTTTCTTACTTCCTGATGGTAACGGTGAGTTCACTCGTAAAATGGGCATGCTTGTTGATAAGAGTAATGTTGGCTTTGGTATGCGCTCATGGCGTTATTCGATGGTTGTCGACAATAAAGAAGTTAAAAAAGTGTTTAAGGAAGCTGACTTTGGCGACAACTGTCCAATAGACCCATTTGAAGTATCAGATGCAGACACTATGTTAGCGTATTTAAAAAGTAATGCTTAGATTTCATTGAGAAGTTAGAAATAAAAAAGACCTTGTCACGTTATGTGGCAAGGTCTTTTTTTTGCTTTCTGATTTGGCTGTGTTCTTTATTCATCTAAACTATAGTCAATCCAAGATAAAAGAAGTACAACCCATATCATGAAATAGTTTAGGTAAATTATTCTCCATCCAACCTTGGCGTAGAAACTTAGCTTGCGCCCATTTCTTTTCAATAGGATTTAAGTCAGGACTATAGGGTGGTAGAAATAAAAGCCTGTGACCGTGCCTATTAAGTAGCCCTTTCACTCGTTTGTGAAAGCTAGCATTATCCATGACGATCACGCATTTAGTCTTAAGATTTGGAATAAGCGTGTATTTGCACCAGTCATAGAATACATCTCCATTGATGTTTTTCTCAAAGTAATCAAGTGCAAATAGCATTTTTTCATACAGAGCACCGATGACATTGGTACGTTTTTTAGCTTGCCAGTTGTAGCTATCAATACAAGGTTTACCTATCGGTGCATAGCCATAGGGACGAATAGTTTCAGCTTCAAAGCCACTCTCATCCATATAAACAATGGGATAGCCTTGTTGATTAAAATGATCAAGCTTATTCTGATATACCGCTCTCTTTATCAAGCATGCTTTTGGATGTACTAAGGTCTTTTTTTTGGCTAATATTTAATCTTTTTAAGGCATAGCCAATACCTGATTTACTACAGTTTAAACGACGAGCTCGCTCATACAGATAGTCATCTGGGTATTGATTAACGTCTTGTAGAAGGGCTTCATTAGGTATACTGCTTGGTGTTTTGACTCTAGTGGTTTGGATGCTCGGGTCTATAAGCCAGCGCTGTAGTGTACTCTTGCTGATATTATAAAAAGTACAGGCCTGACGGATGCTCATGTCTTTTTGCTCAATGTTTTTGATAACTTGTGCTCGAAAATCTGCTGAGTAGGTCATCTTTTATATTTCACTTTGCTTGGTTTAAAAGTATTGTACCTTTTCTATTTTGGACTGACTATAGTAGGATACCACTGCAGTTAGAGCTATATTACACCCCTGTTATATTTAATAAACTAGACAAGACAACAGTGAATATAATATATAAGTTACGACGACATATTTTTGAGCGAATATAAAATGATAGTAAATCTGCGTGACTATATAAAGCAATTCACCAAGTCTCAACAATTTGGTATCTATATTATATTTTTTTTAATTTATCTAGGTTTGTTTATGAAAATTTGGGGCTTTAATATGGTAACTGATAAGTTAGCCGAAGATCCAAGTAATTTCAAACAAGGATGTATGTATTATGAAAGTACATTTATTGATAAAAAAATAAATATGAAGATTTTGACTGTCTCTATAGATGGCTATAAAGGTAAAGATATTCATATTTTTGCGAGTAGCTTTCCTCGTAACAAAAACTGGAAAGGCAAAGATTACAAGGCTTTCGATAGTTTTTTAGAAACTGAAAAGAACAAGTGCCATCCTATAGAATATATAGAGATTCCTTTATTAATAGGACGTAAGATTTTTATCTATAATTATTTAGGTGATTTTGGCAACTCCATGAGTTCCTCAAATGTCACCAAAGACTGATACTATGACGATTGTTAAAAAATAGAGTGTTAAGCAATAGACCCTTGCATAAGTCATCGCTAGCCTTTAAAAGTATGTTGAGGGAAGTCAGTGAAATGGTGCTTTTGCAAGAGGTCTACTAGACAAGACGCCAGCGAATATAATGTACGAATTACAGCAACATATTTTTAAGCGAATATAAAATGATAGTAAATCTACGTGACTATATAAAGCAATACACCAAGCCTCAACAATTCGGAATTTATATCATATTTTTCTTAATTTATTTAGGTTTGTTTATGAAAATTTGGGGATTTAATATGATAGCTGATAAGTTAGCGGAAGATCCAAGTAACTTTAAACAAGGATGTATGTATTATGAAAGTACATTTATAGATAAGAAAATAAATATGAAGATTTTGACTGTATCTATAGATGGCTATAAAAGTAAACATATTTATATTTTTGCGAATAGCTTTCCTAGTAACAATAACTGGAAAGGGAAAACGTATAAGATGTTTATTGATTATGTAGAAGAACATCGACGAGACTGCCACCCTGTAGAATACATAGAATTCCCTTTATTGATAGGACGTAAGATTTTTATCTATAATTATTTAGGTGATTTTGGTAACACCATGAGTCCCTCCAATATCACCAAGGACTGATACTATGACGATTGTTAAAACTAGAATATTAAGCAATAAAACCTTGCATAAGTAATCGCTACCCTCTAAAAGTATATTGGGGGAAGTCAGTGAAACGGTGCTTTTGCAAGAGGTCTACTAGACAAGATGCCAGTGAATATAGTGTACGAATTACAGTAACATATTTTTAAGCGAATATAAAATGATAGTAAATCTACGTGACTATATAAAGCAATACACTAAGTCTCAACAATTCGGAATTTATATTATATTTTTCTTAATTTATTTAGGTTTGTTTATGGAAATTTGGGGGTATCGCTTGATAGCCGACAAGTTAGCGGAAGATCCAAGTAATTTCAAACAAGGATGTATGTATTATGAAAGTACATTTATTGATAAAAAAATAAATATGAAGATTTTGACATTATCTATAGATGGTTATAAGGATGAGAATATTTCAATTTTTGCGAGAAGTTTTCGTAGAAATCAAAATTGGGAAAGTGCGACATATAAGGGGTTTGTTGATTATATAGAAGCACATAGGAAAGACTGTCATCCCGTAAAATATATAGAATTTCCTTTACTGATAGGACGTAAGATTTTTATCTACAATTATTTAGGTGATTTTGGCAACACCATCCGCTCCTCTAATACCATCAAAGACTGATACTATGACGATTGTTAGAAATAGAGTATTAAAAAAAAGACCTTGCCACATTACGCGGTAAGGTCTTTTTCATTATCAAAAATCTAATCTTAATTAAAACTTATAAAGCAAACCAAGTGTTGTTGCGCCCTCGACACGTGAGTCGACCATTGGGCTGTCGTATTGCTCAGTCGGCAGATAACTTAGGCTTTGACTGGCGAATCCTGCCCAACGCTCATTGAAATCGTAGTTGGCACTAATATTGATATAAGGATTTAAGCTTGAATTAGATTTATAAGCAGCAACGCCCGTTTCTGCTGATTCTTTTTCACTGACGCCATAATAGTATTCATTATAGTCAGCATCATAATACTCAAAGCCAATGCTTGGATAGACCGTTAGCTTGTCTTTGGTGATTCTGGCAAGGTAGGTCAAGCGCGCCGTGTTACCACCACTACGATCTAACACGTCAGCGCCTATTTGAGCACGGAAGCCGCCGACAGGTGTACGGCGCTGATAGCTAAGCCCTGCTTCTGCTGACGACTTACGTTCATCAAGACCTTGAAGTGCACCATTGGCATCATCAGGATCAAACTCGCTGCCCGCAAGCTTGGCATAAGCAGACAGCTGATTCACACCATCATTGATTAGATATGCACCCGCTTGAGCACCGCGCACATAAAACTTATTATTGTCATAAAATGCACCCGGCAGCACCCGCACTTCGGTGCTGTCTTCTAGATCATAGGCTGACTTGACCGCCATGACGTTAACGCCAACGCTTAGCTCAGCATCTGGATCAGCCGGTAAGTTTTTATTAAAAAAGGCGGCATTTGACATACTGGCAACACTAAATAGGGCAGTAGCTATTAAGGTGTTGAGCAAGGTGCGCGTAGAGATAGTGGGTAGCACTGAAGATTTAAACATAATCAAGTCTCGTAAGTAGGTAAAAATAGCCGGATAACAATAGAGGAATAAGGAAAGCCAAAATCAGATGTCTGTTTTTGTGAGCCGTTTAATGATCATAGATAAGTGTCAGCATTTACTCAACAGCTTTTAGCACTTGCACTATCTGCTGATGAATATCTTGCCACCACCAGACAAAGCCAATGCTTATGAGCAACATCACCAGCCATGGCAATAGTTGCCAAATGAAGGCGGGTTTGACCGCTGTTTTTTGCTCGATTGTTTCTTGATCGATAATGTGGATACGATTAGCGTTCGTATTTATAGCTAAGTTTACACCAGTGTCGTCATCAAAATGAGCATTATTATCCAAATCAACGTTGCTTATCGTTGACTGATCGATATAGCTGGTTTGGTAATTGTTTTGAGTGGGAGTTTGAGTATTAGCTTGATAAGGGTTCTGGTTGATAGCGACTGTCTGCATGATGGCTGCCATACGCTGACGATGGACGATTCCGATTGCCAGTGCAATGATCAATCCAGTAACCGCACCGCCAATATGACCAGCATTGTCAATGCCCGGAACAGCAAAGCCATAGACGAGGTTGATGCCCATAATAAGTATCAAGCTCTTTAAATTGAGCACTAAGCCATTGACCGATATTTTAAATACAGCAGCTATTAGTAACGCCGCACCGATACCCATGATACCGCCAGAGGCACCAGCCGATATTCCTGGCTGTCCGGTTCCTTCCAAAATACCTTGCCACGTCACATAGCTGTTCAGTAAATTGCCACCGATGGCTGCCAATAAAAACAACGCCAAAAACTTAGCAGAGCCAAACATCGGCTCGGCAACTTGTCCAAAGAAATACATAGCAAAGCCGTTAAACAATAAATGCATGAGGCCAATATGCAAAAATGCACTACTCACCAATCGCCATGGATCGTCGCCCATGGTAAAAGGTAAGGCATTAGCACCCCATTTAAGCAATGCCTCAGTCGATGGATTATTGGCATCGACGCCTGTCAGCACCTGCATGATGAATAGTCCAATAAAGCTGACTAATAGCAGGGTAGTCACGGGTGCTGTTTTTAAAAGCTGTTGAATGGTCATAAAAGCTAGCTATCAATTCAAAAGGTGACGTAGAGTATAAAGGGTATGATCGGATCATGTCAGTCAACTGCATGTTATTAGCGATATCAAAAACCTCATATGACGTTTTATACGTAAGAGCATCGTATAGGCTTTCAATATTAATGTCTTGTGCCTTGTGCCTCATAAACATTTTAGTGTTGATGCTTCATGACGCAGTGTTACTTGATGACGGGATAGTAATTATCCTATGACAGATACTATGACGCCAGCAGCTGCTGTAAGTCCATGACTGAAAACGGATAATCCAGACGCTGCGTCTTTGTCAGTAGCACCGGAATGCTAGTGGCAAATTCCATCATTAGCGATTCATCGAAGTCGGCGATATCGACATACTGGTAGGTAAGTGGCTGTACTGCTTGAAACTGAGTCAGCAGCTGCGTCGCCACGTCACATAAGTGACAGCCGGTCGTTGCAAGTAACCACCATTGGTCAATATTTTCAGTGTTCCCAAGATCAGGGCGTGCTGCAATAACACGGTTCCGTAATGTTTTTATACTATTATCATTATGCATGTTTCTACTCTTATTGTATGCCTTCAAAATGCTTGTTCAGCGTTTTTAAGCCGACACATCAATGTGGCTTAGCGGTTATGACATGATAAAGAAGTGGGGTAAATAATGACAGCGATTGTGAGATTAGGTAAGATGAGCTGCTGTTTATGATTATCAATTTTATCTTATTACTTCTTTAACCACTCGGATATCGCGCATGGCAAGTTTTGGCACATTCATTAAACGACTGTTATTGGCAATTATGTTATTGGTCGTCGCATTCCATATTTTAATAGTTGGGCTACTATTAATCTGGAAAACACAGCCGATTAATAACAGTATGTTTATGTTGACGCATCGCTTAACTGGCGGCACGGTCACTCAGACGTGGGCTGAATACGATGCTATCGCCAAGTCAGCCAAGCAAGCAGCGATCGTGAGTGAAGACTCGACGTTTAGTCAGCACAGTGGCTTTGATTTTAAAGGGATCAAAGCGGCGCAAAAGAAAAACGAAGAGACAGGTAAGATGTCGGCTGGCGGCTCGACCATCACTCAGCAGTTGGCCAAAAATCTATTTTTGACGTCGCATCGCTCTTATGTTCGTAAAGGCGAAGAGGCCATCATCACCGTGATGATTGAAACACTGTGGGACAAGCAACGTATTATGACCGCTTATCTTAATGTCGCTGAGTTTGGCAATGGCATCTATGGTATTGACGCAGCAGCGCATCACTATTTTGACAAGTCTGCGGCCAATCTGAATCGAGACGAATCAGCACTCCTCATTGCGATGCTCACCAATCCAAAGTATTACGAAGACAATCAAGGCGACAGACGCTTACGTAACAAGCAGCGTATTATTAAAAAACGTATGAAGAATGCAGTATTGCCGCAAGCGTCTTAATCGACATGTGCTGGTAGTGGTTTGCTGAATGATAAATACAATTATAAATAGCACGATAAACGAATGACATGATCAATAGTCACGTGGCTGCAATGATAGGACGTCACTATTACTAAATTCATTATTATTAAATTCACTATTATGAATGCCACTATATACACTATAGATAGGTCAATATAAAAAGGATACAGCGAGGCTGGGATAATTTTTTGCAGCCTCTGTCGGCGTAGGCACAGCAAGCAAGAAAAATTTGTACCAGCCTCATACGATAATATCGTGTATCCACTTTATTCAGTATCGATTATATATAGGTATCAAAATATATAAGCGTCAAAATAAAGCTTTTCAATAAAGTTAGGAATAAAAAAGATAGCTGATGACAGTAAAGAAAAATTACTCATTGATGATAAATTGATAACGACAGGGGAATAGCGGTATGGCAGATATGAATAATCAGAACGACAGTGTCATGACTAACGACAATACCGATGTTAACGACCTGAATATGCACCAAATGACCCAGCTTAACGCAGCCGATAGCGCAACAGAATCTAGAACAGAACAGCTTAGCCAGCAGCTGACTGACATTGCATGGCAGCGCTCAGAAGATGGTGGCTATTCGCCCAGTAGTTATATCAATCGTGATTTGTCCTTATTGCAGTTTCATCTGCGGGTCTTAGCGCAAGCCGCCAGTCCTCACCATCCGCTACTTGAGCGCTTGTTTTTCTTAATTATTTTTTCATCCAACCTCGACGAGTTTTTTGAGATTCGTGTCGCGGGTATCATGCAAAAACTCAATATAGGTGACGTATCGACCAGTGCTCATGGGATGCGTCCTAGTGAAGTGCTAAACGAGATATCCGTTATCACGCATGATGCCATCGCTGAGCAGTATCGTATTCTTAACGAAGACATCTTGCCTGCGCTCGCCAAAGAAGACATTCGATATCTAAAACGCGATGAGCTGAATACTGAGCAATCAGCATGGATGAAGCGCTATTTTACAGAACAAGTCTCACCAGTGCTGACACCCATTAGCATTGATCCTGCGCATCCGTTTCCGAGGTTGGTGAATAAAAGCCTCAACTTTATCGCTACATTAGAGGGCAAAGATGCCTTTGGTCGCGATATCAATCTTGCGATTGTCCCAGCGCCACGTAGCCTGCCACGGGTCATTCGTCTGCCGGATGAGCTGACTGGTGGTAAAGAGCACCATGTCATGCTGTCCGCCATCATTCACGAGCACATCGGTGAGCTGTTCCCCGGTATGCAAGTGACAGGCTGCCATCAGTTCCGCCTCACGCGCAATGCTGATCTGGACTTAGCAGATGATGTCGAGGATATTGCCAAGGCATTAGAAGGCGAGCTTGAAAATCGCCGCTTTGGCGACAAAGTACGGCTTGAAGTGACGACTGATTGCCCAACACCGATTAGCGATTATCTTCTCAATGAGTTTGAGCTACATGACAATCAGCTATACCGTGTCAATGGTCCAGTGAACTTAACGCGCTTGCTATTTGACTTTAATATACCCAAGCTGCGCTATGAGCCTTTTACCCATATTGTGCCAAAGCCTTTTCGCCGTGAGCTGGACAAGCTTGATAAAAGCACCAGTATATTTTCTGCCATGCGCAAAGGCGATGTCTTGGTACATCATCCTTTTCATGCATTTTCACCGATTATCAATCTACTTTGGGAAGCGGCTAGTGACCCCAAAGTATTGGCGATTAAACAAACCCTGTACCGATCAGGCACCAATTCAGAAATCGTCAAGGCGCTGGCTGCTGCTGCCCGAAATGGTAAAGAAGTCACGGCTGTCATCGAACTACGCGCCCGTTTTGATGAAGCGTCCAATATCGCTGTCGCCAATTTTTTACAAGAGGCTGGGGCAGTGGTGGTTTACGGGATTGTTGGCTACAAGACCCATGCCAAGCTGATGCTCATCGTGCGCCGAGAAGACGATCGCATTCGTCGTTATGTGCATCTCGGCACCGGTAATTATCACGCAGCCAATGCCAAAGTCTATACCGACTATGGCTTGTTCAGCGCTGACCCTGATATCTCAGAAGATGTACATAAAATTTTCCAAGAGCTGACAGGCATGGGTAAACCTGCTAATCTAAAAAAACTGTTGCACGCACCATTTACGTTGCACGAAAAGTTAATGAGCTTTATCGATGATGAAATTACTCATGCCAAGGCTGGCAAGCGCGCACATATTATTATCAAAGTGAATGCTTTGACCGAACGTCGTCTGATCGATAAGTTATATGATGCCTCGCAGGCAGGTGTCAAAATAGAATTGATTTTGCGCTCCATGTGCTGTCTGCGTCCACAAGTAAAAGGCCTATCTGAAAACATCACCGTACGCTCAGTCATCGGGCGCTTTTTGGAGCACACACGCGTTTATTACTTTTATAATGATGGTGATGAGCGCTTGTATTGTGGCAGTGCTGACTGGATGGATCGCAATCTATTCCATCGTGTCGAAGTCGCTTTTCCGATTGAAGATAAAAAACTGTTCAAGCAGGTTTATCAAGATGGTCTGCTCAATTATCTACAAGATAACGTCCAAGCATGGCTACTTAATGGCGATGGGGCGTGGCAGCAAAGTCAACCAGCCGCCGATGAAGCACCACATATTGCCCAAGATCATTTGCTACGGGTGATCAATCATGTCGGTGAGCCAATATAGATAAAGGTTTCGCTTATCTTGTTTGCTAATGCTGTAACTTGTGACTGCCTGTTTAGTGTCGCCACACGTATGACTGTCCTGTGATGACGTTAGCCCTATAAAAGCCCTATAAAGGCCCTATAAAGGCCCTATGATTTATTGAACCAAGCGTTGGCTACGACCGACGCTTGGTTTTTTTGCGCTCGGATAAGTTACAAACTGTCTTGTAACCTCACATTTATTCACATATTGATACGGCAGTACACTGGTGCGCTGTTGGTTGGCTTAACTATAATTGATGACAGTTCTACCGCTATCGCACAGATATTTTTAATAAAAAATCATACCGAGATGCTTACCTTTGTAGAATGTTATTCAATTTTACAAAGGTAAGTGTACAAAGGATGGCTGGTTTACTAAACAACGATAATAATAGGAATTGCACCATGAGTAACACTAACAACGATACTTCAGACATTAAAAAAGCAGCAGAGCAGGTTGATGATCATCAAATTGAAAAAAATTTAAATCAAGATAAAAAGGTAGATGCTCCTGAAGAGCTGAGTAAAGAAGAGCAAACCTCTTTTATTGATGATGAGCTACGGACCGATAAGTAAGCAGCAGTTTGAACGATATCAATAACAATGATATCAATAACAATGTTAAATATTAAATAAAGAGTTAACACCATAAACGCGAGGGACACGCTATGACAGTCAATACAAAACCAAATAATAAAGAGAAAGTATTGCTCGATGATCCCGTAGCATCAGAACCGCAAAACACTAAAGAAAACACCAAAGACAGTTATAAAGGTCGTAAACACGAACCTAATATCGATGGACCACAGCAGGATTCACAGGAAACAGACGAGATATATTCCGACCCACGTGAAGAAGAAAACTTACCAGCAGGTGGCAAAAACGTGGCGGATCTCAATGCTCATGATTTGAGTAAAAATAACAACACCTAGTATTTGCATGACTGCTTGGTATTTTCTATTAATTAAAACGCTGACATTATTCGTTGGCCTCCTAACACGATAAGGACATGACTATGCAACCGCAAGATCCTGCGCTAAGTAGAACCGCAATTGATGATACTAATGTTGAGGCAATGCATAAAGAACCCGTCAACAACCATGACGACGTCGAAAGCCATACGAATCAAAACAAAGGGACTGATACATTAAAGGAAGAAGTCGTTGATTCAGAGCACGTGAATGATAATGATAATCCCGCGCGTCAGCCTGACCGCCGAGATCAGCAGGGCAGCAGTCCGTTTGATGACAATATCAACGAAGATACCGTGGGCAGTGAAGCGCCAAAAAGTGAAGGCATCACGGACATGAATAGATATGCCAATATTGACAATGCACAAACTCGCGTCTTAAACTCAGATGAAAAAGACTGATTTTTTAGCAATATATTTCTGAGTATTATTAATACGAGTATCGTCAAGTTATCGAGTGCTCGATGTGAAAGATAATTATTATAATAAGGATCGGTTATGAATAAGTCTAATGATACAGTTAACCATGATAACCTTAAGCTCAAAGATGCGGATGATAATAATGGTATCGTCCCTGATGATGCATTACAAAAGGCAAATCCAGCCGCTGCAGAACAAGCGACTGACGATCATGATCCGCATAATGTCGCGAAAAATCACAAACAGTATGACAGCCCGCTTATGGAAGATAAGAAATAGTCATAACTGACTATTATATTCTGTAGTGATAAATAAAAAAGCTAACGCTAGGCATGGTTTAAGACGCTAGTGCTGGCTTTTTTATGCGATCGATATGGGTACTTTTATATAGCGCTTATTTAACAAAATCTGCCAGCTTAAACGCTAAGCAGGGGTGCCGCTGTGAAAGCGCAGCTCAGTATCAGGACTGGATATCAACTCTGCTTCTACTGCTTTAAAAAATGCGACGCGCTCATCGATATTGTCATCAGATAGCGATTGTGCCAATGCCAAATAATCTTCGAAATGGCGGCTTTCTGACTTCAATAAGTAGCGATAGTATTTTGCCAAACGCTCATCGTCGATGACGTCGGCAAGAGCGGCAAATCGCTCGCAAGAGCGTGCTTCGATAAACGCACCAATGATTAGCACGTCGACCATCGCTGCTGGCTCATGAGTACGCTTGTGCTTGAGCAACCCTTTGGCATAACGCCCCGCACTCAGATATCTCCACTCTTGCTCGCGCTCATGCATGATGCCGAGCACTTGCTCATAATGCAGCATCTCTTCACGTATCAGCTGTGCCAATTTGCGCTGCAAATCATACGAGAACTCATAGCGGAATAAAAGATTCATCGCCGTACCAGCGGCTTTTTTTTCGCAATTGGCATGATCTTGAATGATTAATGGCACATCCGCAGTAGCCGCATCTACCCACGCCTGTGTGGTTCGCGAGCCCAAAAAGTCATAAACAGCGGATAGGTCGACCTTAATAGGGGTGCGCAGTTGTGCGATGTCGGCACTCTCTTTTTCTATACAGTCTTTTTCTACACTGTTTTCTTCTATATTATCTTTGTCTATAACGTCTTCTACACGATTGTGGGAAGCAACGTCATCTTTGCTGTTGCTGGGTTTCATACTTTCTTTATTCATAGTCTTTGCCATAGTGGAATGTTAAACACTTTTTAATCAAATATTAAAAGTTAAATAGATAACCGTTGAGCATAAATAGAGGCTGTAATGATTACTTACAGTTTATAATGAGCTTATAGCTGCCTGCCTCTCAAACAATGGTTATTGCCTCAAAGATAGATGGCTCATAGAGTATCATTATTATACAGCCTAAGTATTTACTTAGTGAATGGCGTTTCCTTGTTTATTTTATTATTTGATAGTAGGATGAGATTTTGCTTTTCAGGCATTTTGTCTTACTATTGATTATCATTTAGTAGCGGCTAATGCGCATTATATCAATTGCCAATCCTGTATCAAAACACAAGATTTATAGACCAGATCTTCTTAAAGACGGTCCAAAAATCATAGATGCTACATTAACCAGATGTTGTATCAAACAGATTTTGCACTAACCAGATATCATATGAGCAGCTGCCCGATTATAGCTGACAGTAGATATTATTATGTTTGCTATTTATCCACTGTAAAGCAAACTAGGCATAAATGCTGCAAGGGCACAAATTTTCCAATCATTAGAGTAGCAACCTAGCATTAACACACCTCACGAACAGATAAGGATAACAATATGAGCCAGTCTTCTAACGCCAACCGTGTTCAAAAAGGCATTCTTGCCATCGACCAGCAGATGTATGACTTTATTGAAAACGAAGTGCTGCCGAAAGTCGGTGTTGATTCAGAAAGTTATTGGTCAGGTTTTGAAAAAGTCATCAAAGAGTTTACTCCGCGTAATAAAGCGCTGCTAGAAACTCGTGACAAGATTCAAGCGCAGATTGATCAGTGGCACCTGCAAAACCCTGCCAAAGACGGCGAAATTGATTACCCTACTTATAAAGCATTCTTAAAAGAGATTGGCTATCTGTTACCAGAAGGCGATGATTTTAAAGTTAGCACGCAAAACGTTGATGATGAGATTGCTCATATCGCAGGGCCACAGCTGGTCGTGCCAGTCCGAAATGCTCGCTACGCACTCAATGCGACGAACGCTCGTTGGGGCAGCTTATACGATGCTTTGTATGGTACTGATGTCATTAGTGATGATAATGGCCAAGAAGCGAAAGGCGGTTATAATCCGACTCGCGGTGCGGCAGTTGTCGCCTATGCCAAAGCATTTTTAGACGAGCATTTTGCCTTAGCGTCAGGCTCGTATAACGATGTGACCAGCTTTAAAGTGCTCGATGGCAAACTTGAAATCGTCCAAGGCGATAGCAGCACTGAGCTAAAAGATACCGCCAAATTTGTTGGTTTCGTTGGTGAGGCTGAATCTCCTACTGGCATTTTATTAAAAAATAACGGCTTACATGCTGAGATTCAAATCGATGCCAATCATCCGGTTGGTAAAGATGACCCAGCAAACATCAAAGATGTGTTATTAGAATCAGCGATTACGGCGATTCAGGATTGTGAAGATTCAATCGCTGCTGTCGATGCAGAAGAAAAAGTAGAAGTATATCGCAACTGGCTGGGCTTAATGAATGGCGACTTGCAAGAAACCTTTGAAAAAGGGGGCAAGACCAGCACTCGTAAGCAAAACCCAGACCACGAATATAACACCCCAGATGGTGGAAAGCTGATCTTACCTGGCCGTTCACTATTACTTATTCGCAATGTCGGTCACTTGATGCAAAACCCCGCAATCTTAGTTGATTTGGGCAATGGTCAAGAACAAATCTTTGAAGGCTTGATGGATGGCTTGATTACGCCACTATTGACGCTCAATGATTTGAAAGGCAAAAATGAGCTATCAAACTCACGTAAAGGCTCGATGTATATTGTGAAGCCAAAAATGCACGGCCCTGAAGAAGTCAAAATGGCCAATGACTTGTTTAACGCTTCAGAAGATTTATTAGGGCTTGAGCGCAACAGTCTTAAAATCGGCATCATGGATGAAGAACGTCGTATGACGGTCAACTTAAAAGAAGCCATTCGCCAAGCGAAAGAGCGCGTTATCTTTATTAACACCGGTTTCCTCGACCGTACTGGCGATGAGATGCATACCAGTATGAACGCAGGGCCTTTTGTCCCTAAAGGTGACATGAAGTCACAAGCATGGCAGCCAGCCTACGAGCAGTGGAACGTTGATATCGGTCTGGAGACTGGCCTACAGGGTGTCGCTCAGATTGGTAAAGGCATGTGGGCGAAGCCTGATGAGATGAAAGAAATGATGGATACCAAGGCCGCTCATCCTAAGTCTGGTGCGAGTACGGCGTGGGTACCATCGCCAACGGGTGCAACCTTACACAGCATGCACTATCATCAAGTTAACGTCGCTGATGTACAGGACAGCCTAAAATCACGTGAGCGTGCCAGTTTAGACGATATCTTGACCATCCCATTGGCAAAAGACACCAACTGGACAGACGAAGAGAAACAGCAAGAGCTTGAAAACAATGCTCAGGGCATCCTAGGTTACGTCGTACGCTGGGTAAACCAAGGCGTTGGCTGTTCTAAAGTCCCTGACATCAATGACGTTGGTCTCATGGAAGATCGTGCGACCTTGCGGATATCGAGCCAACACATTGCCAACTGGTTGCATCATAACGTCGTGAGCGAACAGCAAGTGATGGATACGATGAAGCGTATGGCAAAAGTCGTCGATGAGCAAAATGCAGGTGATAGTGACTATCAGCCAATGGCAGATAACTTTGGAGACTCTTATGCGTTCAAAGCGGCTTGTGATTTGGTGTTTAAAGGTCGCGAGCAGCCAAGTGGCTATACTGAGCCACTATTGCATCAAGCACGTCTTGATCTCAAAGCAAATGCCTAAAACGATAGATTAAGTATCATGTTTGCTCATGTAGCCTAAGTGCTATTTAAGCCTCTAGGCGTGATCAGGCATTGATGTATCTTACCCGTTTGTGACTGTCATATGTGTCAGAAATATGACAAACAGTTCTTTATGAGCGCTATTTATTTGTCAATAAGTAGCGCTTTTTTTGGGTTAATGTATCGTATTTATTACCGCCAATTAATATTATCAGTAATGATATTAATTAATGACTATCGTATCTATTTGAGTCGATAGGGGTTTTTTCATAACGGTTCAAATATGACAAAGCATTTGTTATTCGAGAGTAGATGTATCGAAAAAGCAAAAAAAAATGTTGCAAATTATGTCAAAGTTGTTATGCTTGTATTCGAAGTATGAGTTTGGTAACGGATGTTACGCAACGGAGTGATAAAGACCAAAGATTACATGGCAGTTACGTTTTAATCCCAGTCATGTGAGTCATGGTTTTTTTTGTCTTATTGTAGTAGAAATTCGCCACACTTGTTTTAGACCAATCTCGGTAGCCAGTTACACATTATATCTTTGAGGATTTGTGACGATACCATTATGGGCGCCGGCTAATCATAGCTTGCTCATTACTACAATTGTAAAGTGGAGATACCCCATGAAAAAACTACTTTTAGCTACAGCCATCGCAGCCCTATCTGTATCTGCAGCCAACGCAGCACCTACTGTTTATGGTAAAGCTTTCGTTACTGCTGACTATGTAAACGCTGAGCGTGACGGTAACGATGATCAATTCGACGTAGATAGTGATTCAGTACAAATCAACTCAAACATTTCACGCCTTGGTTTTAAAGGTTCTGAAGCAATGACGGCTAACACTGATGTTATCTATCAGTTAGAGTATGGCATCGCTATCGATGGTACTGATGACAACATCGGCTTAAAGAGCCGTGATACTTACCTTGGTCTAAACAACAAAGACTTCGGTCAGTTCCGTTTTGGTCGTAACTATTCAGTAACTGACTACATCAACAACGTTACTGTTACTGAAGGTTTTTGGGATAACCTAGGTGTTAGTAATCTGGATATGGAAGGCGATGTTCTTGATGCTGTAACTATGGCTGATGGCGGCCGTGTCAATGACTCTATCGTATGGATTGCCCCTAAATACAACGGCTTGCCTTTAGAGCTTGCTCTTCAGTATGGTGCTGATGAGTCATTTGTTTCTGACAATGACGACCGTGACAGTGGTTATGGTGCTTCATTGATGTTTGACCAAGGTACAGGCTTCACTGCTGGTGTTGCTTACGAAAAAGACATGAGCCAAGCTGGTGATCTTTTACGTGGTAGTGCTACTGTTGATCTAGGTAAATACATGGCTTATCCAGTTATGCTAGGTGCCATGTATCAAGTAGCTGATTTCGATGGCGGCGCTGAAGATGAAAAAGGTCTAATTGTAAGCGCTGAAATGGGTCTAGCTAACTTTGCTCGTCCAGCATCTGTATATGTACAGTACAATGGTACTGAAAACTTGGCTGGTTTTGATAACCGTGATTCAGATCAAGTTGTTGTAGGTGGTAAGTACAACTTTAAAGACAACATGATTGCTCATGCTTATGTTGGTAACAACTCTGCTGAAGACAAGAATACCAATACTGATCTTGACGTATTCGCACTTGGTGGCGGTCTAGAATACTTATTCTAGTATCACACTCAAGTAGATAGTATAAAAAGACTCATCCTTCGGGATGAGTCTTTTTTTATATGAAAAAAGAAAGTAGCCCTTCATTTTAATCGTTCTTAAAATAGATAGTTACAGGCATGTAAATTTTGTTTTTTCATCTTACTGTAATATTTGCTTGATAAAGTAGTGTCTAAGCCGTTCTGGTGGCTCGTTACATATCATGGTCTTGGAGTTTTGTAGCAATACCATTGTATATGTCAGTCAATCTTAGCCAATTTATCACTCAAATCGTCAAGTGGAGATACCCTTTGAAAAAACTACTTTTGGCCTCAGCAATCGCAGCGCTATCCGTTTCTACTGTTCAAGCCGCACCAACGGTTTATGGCAAAGCATTCGTCACTGCTAACTATGTCAACGCTGAGCTTGATCGTCAGTCTATGGATCTGCCTAACGACACTATCAATATCAATGAAGACAGCAGCTCAGTACAAGTCAGCTCACATTCTTCACGACTAGGGTTCAAAGGGTCTGAAGCAATAACTGCTAATACCGATGTGATTTATCAATTAGAGTATGGTATTAAAATAGATGACAGTGGTAGCAGCAACATTGGCTTTAAAAGCCGTGATACCTACCTAGGTTTTAAAAATAAAGACTACGGTCAATTTCGCTTTGGTCGCAACTACTCAGTTTCAGATTACGTCAACAACGTAACCGTTAATGAAGGTTATTGGGATAATATCGGCTCAAGCTCTCTTGGTGGTGATGGTACACTGAGTGAAGCGCTTACCTTGACTGATGGTGAGCGTATTAATAATTCAATCGTATGGATTGCACCCAAATACAATGGTTTACCATTAGAGCTTGCCCTACAATACGGTGCTGATGAGTCTTTTGTCTCTGATAGCGATGATCGTGACAGTGGCTTTGGTGCTTCATTGATGTTTGATCCAGGTACTGGCTTTACTGCAGGTGTTGGTTATGACAAAGACATGAGCGTCACAGGTGAGATTCTACGTGGTAGTGCCAGTGTCGATTTGGGCAAATACATGGCTTATCCAGTGAAGCTAGGCGCGCTATACCAGCAAGTTGATTTTGATAATTCAGATGATGAAGAGAAAGGGTTGGTCGTTAGTGCTGAGATGGGTCTAACTAACTTTGCTCGCCCAGCGTCTGTTTATCTTCAGTATGATAAGACTGAGAACTTGGCTGGCCTTGATGGCAACGACTCAGACCAAATCGTATTGGGCGGTAAATATAAGTTCAAAGACAATATGATTGCTCATGCTTATATCGGTCAAAACTCTGCAGATTTAGAGAACGGTCTGCTCGTTGTTAGAAACAATGCTGATGACACCATTGACTCAGTTAAAGCTCGTGGTGATGCGGATGTATTTGCTATCGGTGGCGGTTTAGAATATAAATTCTAACTCAATATAGTCAGTTTAATATAAAAAAGAGACAGTGTGACTGATATAAATTTTTGTAGCCTCTGTCTGCACTTGCACAGCAAGCAAGAAAAATTTGTACCAGTCACGCATTATAAGGTCGTGTATCTATTTTATTTAGTATCGACTATATGCTGCATAAATACTCTGCTAAAAAGCTCATCCTTCGGGGTGAGTTTTTTTATTATGCGGTTTTAATCAATAAACATTGAGCAAAAACTAAGAGTTTCGGATAGTTTGCGCTTTTGCCCTATATTTTTTGGCGTATCTTTAGTAAAATCCTTCTTTACCAATTACCGAAAGAGTACTATGACCAAGTTTATATTTGTGACCGGTGGGGTAGTGTCCTCACTAGGAAAAGGTATCACTGCTGCTTCTCTTGCTGCGATACTTGAAGCGCGCGGTGTGAACGTGACAATGACCAAGATGGATCCGTATATTAACGTCGATCCAGGTACCATGAGTCCGTTCCAGCATGGCGAAGTGTTCGTCACTGAAGATGGGGCGGAGACGGATTTAGATTTGGGTTATTATGAGCGTTTTTTACGCCACTCTAAGATGAGTAAGAGTAATAACTTTACCAGTGGTCGCATCTATCAGAATGTACTGAATAAAGAGCGCCGTGGTGAATATCTGGGCGGTACTGTGCAGGTTATCCCGCATATCACTGATGAGATTAAGAGCAAAATCCTTGCCAGTGGTGAGGGTTATGATATCGCTATTATTGAGATTGGTGGTACGGTCGGTGACATCGAGTCACTACCCTTTATGGAAGCGGTACGCCAGATGCAAGTAGAGCTAGGTCGCAATCGCGCCATGCTGATGCATTTGACCTTGGTACCTTATATTGCCAGCGCCGGCGAAACCAAAACCAAGCCTACCCAGCATTCGGTTAAAGAGCTTCGTTCTATTGGTTTACAGCCTGATGTCTTAATTTGCCGCTCTGATCATCACATCTCACAAGACAATCGCCGTAAGATTGCGTTGTTTACCAATGTCGAAGAACGCGCGGTCATCATGTGTGAAGATGCGCAAAGTATTTATCAAATACCGCGTACCCTTTATGAGCAAGATCTTGATGATTTGATTTGTGAGCGCTTTGGTTTGGATGTACCTGAAGCAGATTTGAGCGATTGGGACAAAGTCGTTGAAGCCCAGCTCAATCCTGAATCAACGGTCACCGTAGCGATGGTCGGCAAATACGTCGAGCTGCCTGATGCGTACAAGTCAATTAACGAAGCATTATTACATGCTGGTATCACTCATAAAGTAGATGTGAAAATTGATTATATCGATGCCGAACGATTGGAAGGCGACGATGTTTTATTTGCACAGCTTAATGATGCCGATGCTATCTTAGTGCCCGGTGGCTTTGGTGAGCGCGGTACCATGGGTAAAATGAAAGCCATTACTTATGCTCGCGAAAACAACGTGCCATATTTGGGTATTTGCCTTGGTATGCAGTTGGCCGTTATCGAATACGCACGTAATGTGATGAATATCGATGCCAACTCTTCTGAGTTCGATCGCAAGACTGCTGAGCCAATCATTGGTCTGATCACTGAATGGTTAGATGAGCGCGGCGAGCTACAGATTCGCAGTGACGACTCGGACCTTGGTGGCACCATGCGTTTAGGCGCACAGCAAGCCGAGCTAGTCGCTGGTAGCAAGCTGAGCCAAATCTATGGCGCTAGCAATATCACTGAGCGTCATCGCCATCGTTATGAGATGAACAACCGTTACATCGAGCCATTAGAGCAAGCAGGCATGACGATATCGGGTTATTCTGCCAAGCAGCATTTGGTTGAGTCGGTTGAGATTAGAGAGCATCCATGGTTTGTTGCCGTACAGTTCCATCCTGAATTTACCAGCTCGCCACGTGGTGGTCATCCACTATTTAACAGCTTTGTGAAAGCCGCAAAAAATCATAGCGAAACAAAGTAATCGTTAAAATGTAAAGTGTTGTGAAATATAGTGTGAAAGCGTTATTTTCACCAAAAAAGACTGATCTACGGATTGGTCTTTTTTTTGCTTAATTTGACGGGTGATAATGGTTGTTTAGATATTCTTTTAGTTAGCGATATCTAATTACGCTTGGATACTTTTTTTAATTGGGCTATCGGTTACAATATGGGATAAACGTGTTGATAACAATAAAGAGGACAAGGGTTTCATGGAAAATCTATTAACAGCGCAATCACATATTCAGCTTAAGACTCCGAATAATAACACCATTAATATTGGTAACGATCAGCCCTTTGTGCTGTTCGGTGGTATGAATGTCTTAGAGTCCAAAGAATTGGCGTTCGAAATTGCTGAGCAGTATGTCGAGATTTGTCAGCGTTTGGGCATCGGCTATGTGTTCAAGGCCAGTTTTGACAAGGCCAATCGCTCAAGCCTGCATTCGTATCGAGGCCCAGGTCTGGAGAAGGGTATCGATTGGCTGGGACAAATTAAAGAAAAGTTCCAAGTGCCTATTATTACTGACGTGCATGAGCCGTATCAAGCAGCGCCCGTCGCTGAAGTTGCTGATATCATCCAATTGCCCGCTTTTTTATCGCGTCAGACTGACTTGGTGCATGCGATGGCGAAGACCGATGCGATTATTAATATCAAAAAAGCGCAGTTTTTAGCGCCGCATGAGATGCGCCATATCGTCAATAAATGCCTCGAAGGTGGTAATGACAAGCTGATACTTTGTGAGCGCGGTAGTGCTTTTGGTTATAATAATTTGGTCGTCGATATGCTGGGCTTCGATACCATGAAGCAGATGGACATACCGGTATTTTTTGATGTCACCCATAGTTTGCAGCAGCCGGGTGGTCGTAGTGATAGCGCCGGTGGACGACGTGAGCAAATCACGACACTTGCACGTGCAGGTATGGCAACTGGATTGGCAGGGTTGTTTTTGGAAGCGCATCCAAATCCAGAAACCGCAAAATGTGATGGTCCGTGCGCCTTAAGAATGAGTCAGTTAGAGCCATTTTTACGTCAGCTTAAGCAAATTGATGATCTCGTTAAAGGCTTTGAGATATTAGATACTCATTAATAGTATAGATTATAAGAGGGTAAGATAATGGCCATACAAGTTGCACAAGTCAGTATTGAAAATATCGATGACGCTGAAGGTCTTGATAGCTTGATGACTGCACTTAAGAATATTACAGGAGTCACTGCGATTGAGCTTGACCCTGATAACGACGTTGCAACCGTGCGCTATGATGATACCGATACCAGCATTCACGCCTTAACTGCCGCGATTAGCATGGTCGATTATGTTACCCAACCGTTTCCTATCGATGCACCGCAAAATCCACATCATGATGATTAGCGTTGAGCAAAACATTCTTTGATGATAGGTCTTTTAATAAAGTAACAACCAAACAGTCTTGTTACTGAGGATGATAGCGCTTATGCTTGTTTAGTGTAGCTTTGATAAGTTTTAAAACGTAAATATTAAAGAACAGCTATCAAGGTTATTTTCACTAATAAAAATAAGGAGCCGAACATGGCAAACCAAACACGTATCATTAAAATCGACGGCATGACTTGTGGTGGTTGTGTGGCTAGTGTCCATAACGCCACCGCCGATATTGATGGGCTAGATGATATCAGTATCGAGCTTGCAGACAATCAAGCAACGGTCACCTTTGATGATAGTAAAACCAGTGCAGAAGTCATTGCATCAGCTATCGATGACGCTGGCTTTGATGCTACCGTTGCTAACGCTTAATCTTATCCATTTGTATAAAAAACCGGCTATCATAGCTGGTTTTTTAATGGTTAAAAATTATTGATAGTAGCGTCAAAATATAGAGCTATCCTTTTCAATATAGCTGAAGAAGTCAAAGAAATTAAATAATTTGAATGACTACCAATCATGACCATTTAGGATCATTATTTAGCATTATTGCCATTACTGATGATAATAGCATGCTAATTATTCGATTCGATTACAGTAATATTCAATAGCAGAATGTTTTACTTGTTTGACTTAGATGTCCCCTCCACTGGGTTGTTGTTTTAGCTCAGACGACCTTATAACGCCATAACGCCATAACGCATAAACGCCATACCGAGTTTTATTTATGAATGATTCTACCCAAACTGACAATCATAACGCCTACGATGTAGAAACTGACATTCAATCCAATACGCCGCTCGCGCCGCAGCGTGCGCACTTACAGTTGGCTATTGATGGCATGACGTGTCAGGCCTGTGCCTCGCGAATTGAAAAGGTGCTCAATAAAAAGCCGTCGGTATACGAGGTGAGTGTGAACTTCGCTGGTGAGACCGCGAATGTCGATTATGATCCGACCCAGACGACGCCTGAGCAAGTCACAGAATGGGTAAATAAAACTGGTTTCGTTGCCAACTTGCAGGCAGCTGATAGTTTGTTTGCCCAAGCGGATAAAGATGCGGCGACTCAGTACCCGTGGCGCTTGATTGGCTTGTGGCTATGTTTGCTGCCGTTTTTAGTTGGTATGGCAGGTATGCTGACAGGCTTTGGTATGGCGTGGATGCCACCGGTTTGGATTCAGTTTGTCCTAGCGACGATTGTACAATTTGGCTTGGCATTACCGTTCTATAAGAGCGCTTGGGCATCCATCAAAGGTGGTCTTGCTAATATGGATGTGCTGGTCGTCATTGGTACAGTAACTATATGGGCGTATTCAACATATCTGTGGCTGACGCATGGCGATGGTACGTTAAATAGCCTGCTACAAAGTGGTCACGCTGGTGGTCATGGGACTGGCAATAGCCCTGCTGTGTATTTTGAAGCTGGGGTGATGGTTATTGCTTTTGTGCGAACGGGTAAATATTTAGAAGAACGTACCAAAAAACACAGCCTTAATAGTATTGATTTATTATTGTCTTTAACGCCTGATGAAGTTGAACAGCAGCAGCCAAATGGTGATTTTCATAGTGTGGCTCTTAAAGACGTGCAAGTGGGTGATATTTTGCGTGCTAAACAAGGCAGCCGTGTGGCAACGGACGGGGTAGTCATCGAAGGTAGTGGTTGGTGTGTGGAGAGTCACTTAACGGGTGAGTCAGTACCTCTCAAAAAAGAAGAGGGTAATAGTCTGCTAGCAGGCGCTTTAGTCGAAAACGGCAGCTTACTATATCGCGTCAGTGCTAAAGGCAGTGATACGAAGCTGGGTGATATGGTACAAGCCCTCAGCGATGCCCAAGGCTCAAAAGCCGACTTGGCGCGTCTAGCTGATCGAGTCACGGCTATTTTTGTACCAGTGGTGGTAACGATTGCTCTAGTCACCTTTGGGGTCACATGGTGGCTAACAGGTATGGTTGATACTGCCCTAATGCATGCCGTATCAGTATTGGTCATTGCATGTCCTTGTGCGCTTGGCTTAGCCACGCCAGCGGCTATTATGGCTGGTATGGGGGTCGCTGCGCGTCATGGAGTATGGTTTAAAGATGCCCAAAGCCTTGAGGCGGCAGGTAGTATCGATACGGTCGTGCTCGATAAAACGGGTACATTGACTATTGGTAAACCGACTATCGTCGATCAGGTAATGGTTGATAAGTCGCTTGCTGTGGATGATGTATTACAAATTGCCGCCAGCGTTGAGGCGCATGCCAGTCATCCGTTAGCCACCGCGTTAATAAATACTGCCAGAGACCGTAATCTGCCACTAATGAATGTTACGGATATTAGTGTCGTTAAAGGCGCTGGTATACAAGCGAACATTGAAGGTTTGGGTGTGGTAAAAGTCGGCACCGCAGAATTTGCCAATTTAACGCTACCAAAGCTGATGCCAAAGGTATGGCAAATCGCCAGTACCGTTGCCATTAGCATTAATGATGAAGCCTTAGGTGCTTTTGCTTTAGCTGATGATTTAAAAGCCGATACCCCTCAGGCCATTACTGCGCTGCAAGATGCTGGTATCAATGTTATTTTGATGAGTGGTGATAAGCAATCCGTCGTCGATCATGTCGCAGGGCAGCTGGGTATCAAGCAAGCTTATGGCAAGATGAGTCCGCGCGATAAAGCGAGCCAGATTGCCTTGTTGCAAACAGCTGGTCACAAAGTCGCAATGGCAGGTGATGGCGTCAACGATGCGCCAGCGATGGCAACTGCCGATGCAAGCTTTGCCATGTTTGAAGGCACAGATGTCGCCCAGCATAGTGCGTCTGCACGCTTGATGGGTGAGTCATTGATGCATATTGATGCCGCGCAAAAAATAGCTAATGCAACAGTGCGCAACATCAAGCAAAATCTGTTTTTTGCTTTTATTTATAACTGCTTGGGTATTCCGCTGGCTGCTTTTGGTTTCTTAAACCCTATGATTGCCGCCGCTGCGATGGCGCTTAGCTCTATTTCAGTATTAATGAATGCCTTACGATTGACCCAATTTAAAACAAAGGTTGAGCTGGATAACACAGTATCTGGCTCCCACGCTAAAACAGGACGTCTAACAAAAGCATAAGAGTCATATGGCTTTTAATATTATAGGTGCTGAGACAAATCCATAATTGGTAATTTGTTTATCTAAGTGTGATTTTATCAGCGCCAGTCGGTGCAAGATAAGGGAAGTTTGGCAAAATTTATGCTATGATGCCAAGCACTATAGCTGACGATTAAAGTACTAAACAAACCCTGAAGCCTGCTCAAAACTAGCCGAGTATATCAGTAGAAAAATCTGGTCTAGGTATAGGGCTATATGATATTTTGCTTTATCTTTTTTGTATTCTAGTTGCCGTTATTTATCCCACAAACTTGGCATGACCAAAGGAATTAACAGACATTATGTACGCTGAAGAAACCACCAACGTTGCCGCAATTAAAGACATTCGTGCTCGTGAGATTTTAGACTCGCGCGGTAACCCAACGATTGAAGTCGATGTTATCTTAGCTGACGGTACTGTCGGCCGTGCTGCTGCCCCAAGTGGCGCGTCTACTGGCTCACGTGAAGCACTTGAGCTACGTGATGGCGACAAAGACCGCTATATGGGCAAGGGCGTCAAAAAAGCCGTTGCCAACGTCAATAGCCAGATTCGCAGTGCGTTGATGGATAAAGAGGTCACCGAGCAGCAAGGTATCGATGATGCCATGATTGCGCTAGATGGTACAGAAAACAAAGACAGCCTTGGTGCCAATGCGATGCTAGCCGTGTCTCTTGCCACTGCAAAAGCCGCTGCCAAGTCACAAAGTTTGCCACTACATCAATACATCGCCAATTTGCGCAACCAGACGTCGCTGACCATGCCTGTACCCATGATGAACATCTTAAATGGTGGCGAGCATGCAGATAACACAATCGATATCCAAGAGTTTATGATTGAGCCAGTTGGTTTCACCAGCTTCTCAGAAGCATTACGTGCTGGCACGGAAATTTTCCACAGTCTAAAGTCCGTCCTAAAATCACAAGGCTTGAGTACAGCAGTCGGTGATGAAGGTGGTTTTGCTCCGAACCTACGTAGTAACGAAGAAGCTATTACCGTTATCATGCAAGCGATCGAGCAAGTCGGCTACAAAGCAGGCGAAGACATTCATCTTGCGTTAGATTGTGCGGCTAGTGAGTTTTATAAAAACGGTCAATATATCTTGGCAGGCGAGGGTAATAAAGCATTTGATAGCCAAGGATTCTCAGATTATTTAGTAGGGTTGGCGCGTCAATATCCTATTATCTCTATCGAAGACGGTCTTGATGAATCTGATTGGGATGGTTGGAAATACTTAACTGAGCAGATTGGTGATAAAGTCCAATTGGTTGGTGATGATTTATTTGTGACCAATCCTGCTATCTTACAAGAAGGTATTGATAAGCATATTGCCAACGCGATTTTAATTAAATTCAACCAAATCGGTACTTTGTCAGAAACGCTAGATGCGATTTATTTGGCGAAGAAAAATGGTTATGCGACGATTATCTCGCATCGTTCAGGTGAAACTGAAGACAGCACTATTGCAGATTTAGCCGTTGGTACTGCTGCCGGTCAGATTAAAACTGGCTCACTATGCCGTTCAGATCGCGTAGCGAAATACAACCAGCTATTACGTATCGAGCAACAAGTACGTGCAAGCTACCGTGGTCGCGAAGAGTTTATCGGTCTACGTGGCTAATTAGCTAAGGTTAGGCAATATGTCATTTTTGATATATTGTCTAGCAAGCTTAGCTGGTATTTATTTTATTATCTCTCTATCGTTTGGCCTATCACATGAAATACTTTAGCCAATTTATACTACTTGCTTTAGCCGTTGCGGTGCTGTTAGGACTGCAATATCAATATTGGCTGGGTGAAAATGGGCGCTTTGAGCATAATAAACTACTGACTCAGACTGAAGATCAGCAACGCTTAAATGACAATCAAGTGGCCGCAAATAACTTATTACGTACTGACGTCTATGATTTAAAAAATGGACTTGAGGCAGTAGAAGAGCATGCGCGTTTAGACTTAGGTTTGATTAAGCCAAATGAGACGTTTGTCCAAGTATCAACTGCACCAACGACGCACAGTCGCTACTAATTTTTAACGCCATCGTAATGAGTGTTAATTGATCACGATGGCTTTGCTTTTCTCGAAACCGCTATTACTCCTCCTCTTAATACTCATACCTTCCCAGTCATATCATCATGCAAGCAAACCCTGATTACTACTTTATGAACACAACCTTATGAATACCACACCTAATATACATGCCATGATCGTCGCTGCTGGTCGCGGTAATCGTTTTGGTGCCTCTATCGCCAAGCAATATACTATGCTGCAAGGGCAGACCTTGCTACAGCACAGTGTGGCACGGCTTGGATGTAGTGCTTATATTGATAAATGTTTATTGGTCGTCGCAGCAGATGATAGCAAAGCAGAGACGCTCAATTTTGCGCTTCCAATTCATTATGCTATTGGCGGCGCTGAGCGCTGGCAGTCTGTACAGGCGGGGGTAGAGGCGATCGTTAGTACAGGTGTGGATGACTCAGACTTGGTGCTCATTCATGATGCTGCGCGTCCAGCAGTTCCCACTCATGATATTGAACAAGTCATTGAAGCGGCAATGCTTGAGCCTTATGGCGCTATCTTAGCGACCCCTGTTGCTGACACTCTAAAGCAATCCTGCAAACAATCCAGCGCTCACTCTGAGCTTATGCGTGATTCTCTAAACGTAAACAAAGACACGTCTAGTGCTTATGTTAAACAAACGATTGATCGCAGTAATATGTGGCAAGCCCAAACGCCGCAAGTATTTCGTTTAGGACAGCTAAGACAAGTATTGAAGCATGTGGCTGAACACAAACTCGATATCACCGATGAAGCCAGTGCATTTGAATACTTAGCACTGCCTATTCGTCTAGTGACTGGCAGTCGCCAAAACATCAAGCTTACCTATCCTGATGACGCTATCTTGCTCGCAGCGATTCTTAAAGCCCAGTCTTAGGTCATATCCTCAATTTGAAAAATCACTATCTGAAAGCTTAGTTATTTTGATAACTATCAAAAAACAACCTTCTCTTTATTGGCTTACCTTCACTACTTGTTATTGGTCCAAATCATTATGCTGGCATATTAATGAGTTTACATAACGCAGCAAGTGATATTGTCATAAGTAGCATTATGTACCAATCTTACAATCTAAATGAGGGTTTCATCACTAATTTATCACGTTTTTCACCATTAACTTTCCATCATATTGTCTGCTTATGCTACCAATATTAAAAAATCATACCCTACATTCTCATTATGAATGAATATATTATATTAGGTAGTATTGCTACTTAATGATGTAATATAAACATATATTGATTTGATGACTAAACTAGCCTATGATGTAACCAACTTAATACAATTAATATAAACGTTTATAAAATCAATAATATACTAAGCCAATTCGATGTTTTCGAAGGTCTTGTCTCTATGTTTTTTCTAAAGTTAGTATGGTTGTCTTAGCTACATTTACCTGAAAATAGGGGAAGCTGATTGTCAACAATCAATGATTCGACAAATCCAGTAACGACAGATCTCTGCCAACTTGTGTATTTGAGCCGCATTACGTCGACTGGTCTATCAAACGCCAGTACACTGAACGATATCGCAGAAGTCGCCAGCAAACATAACAAAGCTGATAATATTACGGGTATTCTTTGCTACGGCAATGGTTACTTTTTACAGTGTGTGGAAGGTAGTGAGCAAGCGTTAACCAATCTAAAAAATCGCTTGATAATGGATGATCGACATAAAGACTTAACCATTTTAGATTTTTCAGCACTGGAAGATCGTCGTTTCGCTGGTTGGTCACTGCGCTCGATTACTCTTGAGCGCTGGATGATTAAAGAGCCTAAGCTTAAGAAGTTTATGCCGTTTAAGCCTTATGCGTGGAGCACTGACGAATGGACGGAGTTTTTAGATATCTTGCAAGGTTATTATGAAAAGCATGTCAGCACAGGCGAAACTGACAGTCAGCCGATACAATATAGCACTTTAGGTTTAACCTTAAGTAAAGTTGTCGGACAGCACCAAGCCTTTTTCTTGATTCAGACCGTATTGGGCTCGCTGATTATATTAGCGCTATTGTGGTTTATGATATCGGACAAGATTTTTTAGAATATTTTGATTTTTTAGGTCATGAAAAGTAGACCGCTTATACAGAAAAGCCAGCAAAAATTGCTGGCTTTTTTTTGTTATGAATTTTGATAGCTTTTGATAATTATAGTCAGGTCAATATAAAAAGAGACAACGTGGCTGATATAAATTTTTTGTCGCCTCTGTCTGCGTAGGTAGGCACAGCAAGTAAGAAAAATTTGTACCAGTCATGCATCATAATGTCGTGTACCCATTTTATTTAGTATTGATTATAACTGTGATATAAGAGCAGGAGTGAAAAATAGATAAAGGAGAGGGTTGATAGGCAGATTTTTTTATTTGTCGTGTCTTTTTTATAGTGAGCTGACTATAACTCCATGCTTGTCCATGCTTGTCCATGCTTGTCCATGCTTGTCCATGCTTGTCCATGCTTGTCCATGCTTGTCCATGCTTGAAAGTCACAGTAGCAGTTAGTTACGATACTAAGAAAGTAAATCGGGAAAATAAACCGAGAAAGTAAACCGAGAAAGTAAACCGGGAAAGTAAACCGAGAAAACGAACAGACATAAAAAAAGTCCAATCACGATATATTGTGATTGGACTTTTTGATGGTACATTTATCAGTCTTATCCGATGCCTTTCGGTAACAGTGCTGATAAGTGACGCCAAATAGTGGCGTCCCCAGGGGGATTCGAACCCCCGTTACCGCCGTGAAAGGGCGGTGTCCTAGGCCTCTAGACGATGGGGACTAGTAACACAACACCTCAGCTGCTTTCACCATTTATGCCGAAGTGGTGCGTATTTTAATGGCGTCTGCGCTTGCTGTCAAGCCTTTTTCTTCGTCTTTTTAATATTAAGTATCTTTTTTTGAGCGCACGGCGTGGATGTAAGTCATTACTCTTTAAATGATGGCGAATCCATAGAGACGTGCAAGCACTAATAGTTAAGGCGAGCAGCATATAGCCGATGATGGTGCCCCATAACTTAAGTTGTGGATCCATAATAAAGTCCCTCCTATTACGCCTTAACAGCAGCAGTGCTACTAATAGCAGCTATCAAGGCAGTGTGAGCAACTTAAACCATCTATAGGATATAACAGCGTCGTTTGGGAGTGCAATAGTGGCAAGCAAGTAAGCTATTAAGTCCCTTTAACAGTACTACATAAAGTCAGGAAGGCTTGTCAACTTACTGAAAGTGGTATCAATCCTATCCCTATTGATTGTCAAATCAAGATGTCCAAGATGTTAAAGTCATCAAGTATTATAAATAGCACTATTACGTATGGTTGGCAACATAGGATATGTGATTTATGTATTATCGCTATCGCCCGATTCTTCTTTAGTGTCCTCATTATGCATCGCATTGGCCAGCATAGGATAATGGTTAAGTATATGACAGAATAGCTCGGCTGTTTTTTGGGTGTCATATAGTGCGGAGTGGGCATTTTTGCCGTCAAAATCAAGCCCTGCTGCTTTACACGCGCGTGCCAGTACTGTCTGACCGAAGGCAAGCGCTGATAGAGTCACCGTGTCAAAGACTGAAAAATTATGGAATGGGTTGTGGCTTTTACTGTTGGTACGTAGCACGGCTGCATTTAAAAACCCTAAATCAAAATGCGCATTGTGTCCAATCAAGACACATTGACGGCAGTCTTCAGCACGGCGGACTTCTTTTAAACCTTTGAAAATTCGGCGTAGTGCGGTTTTTTCATCTTCGGCAATGGCTTTACGCATCGGATTGTTGGGATCAATACCAGTAAAAGCAAGCGCGCTTGGCTCAAGATTCGCGCCTTCAAAGGGCTCGATATGAGCATTGAATGCCTCACCAGGATAAAACACACCCTGCTCATTGAGTAATACAGGAATGCAGGCAATTTCTAGCAAAGCATCCGTTTGCGAATTAAAACCTGCTGTCTCCACATCGACGACGACAGGCAGAAACTTGCGAAAACGGTCTTTCAAGATCATGGGCGCTTGCTCGTCTGCTGCGGTATCTTCGAGGTGAATAGTTGACGCGACATTGAGGCTAGTATCTACATTGCTTGATGGGTTGTCGTTCGGTAAGGCGGCATCGTTTTTAGTGGTCATATCAGGTTAAATCGCTTTTATCAGTCGTATTGTTATATTGAATTAGAAATGAGTATCCTATGAAATCAACCGCTCCTTCAGTACAAAGGCATTATTGATATCATAGGATAAAATACAGAGGTTGCTTTATAAGTGCTATGTTTTATAAGTACTGTTTTTTATAAGTGCTATGCTTTACAAGTACTATGCTTTGATAGACCAAGGCAGCGTCTCGCCCGCCATCAGCGGGGTCAATGATGAGCCATCAAAATAAGGGTAGCCTGCAGGTACTTGCATAGGCGTTTTGATTAGGGTAATCGTGCTTTCATTGACTGGCAAGCCATAGAATTGAGCACCAAAGCGACTCGCAAACCCTTCTAACTTGTCTATTTTGCCAACACTATCAAAAGCGGTGGCATACAAAGGCAAAGCAGTTGCCGCACTATAGCAGCCAGCGCAGCCGCAAGCCGCTTCTTTTTTATCCGTTGCATGTGGGGCAGAGTCAGTGCCCAAGAAGAACTTTGGATTGCCGCTGGTGGCGACATCTAATAATACCTTTTGATGACTTTCGCGCTTCAAGATAGGCAAGCAATAAAAGTGTGGTTTAATGCCACCAACCAACAGATGGTTGCGATTAAACATCAAATGCTGCGGGGTGATAGTAGCTGCAATGTGATTGCCTTGCGCCAAGACAAAGTCAGCAGCATCACTGGTAGTAATGTGCTCCATCACAATCTTTAACGTCGGGAATTTGATGATAATTTGTGCCAATACCTCATCTAAAAAGCGTTTTTCGCGGTCAAAAATGTCCACATGATTTTGTGTCACTTCGCCATGCAACAGTAGTGGCAGGTTGTGCCTTTCTAATGCTTCAAAGACATCCACACAGGCATTAATATCAGTGACACCATCTGCAGAGTTGGTCGTGGCACCAGCAGGGTAGAGCTTGACTGCTTGGACGATACCTGACTGTGCTGCCATTTCGATATCTTGCGCCGTCGTCCGATCTGTTAAGTATAACGTCATGCGCGGGTCAAATGCTGCTTGGCGCTCTGCAGCCAAATCGCTAGCTTGTAGATGCTCCATGATCCGCGCACGATAGGCACGCGCATCGTCGACATTTTTGACAGGTGGTACTAGGTTTGGCATACAAATAACACGGTTAAAACTACTGGCTGCATGCGGTACGGTAGTGGCTAAGGCGCTGTCATCACGAAGGTGAATGTGCCAGTCATCTGGCTGAAGGATGGTCAATTCGGTCATTGAATCAGTCATAGTGTCATCGCGCTCTATATCGTCATTTGTGGGAATAAAAAGGAATGATGCTGTGTGGCTATAATAACAGATTTGCCTGCGCGACTAAATATGCGACTAAATATGCGACAACATATCTGTATATCATTTATGGGTCATTGTGCATTTGCCAAGATGAATGAGAATTTTATGTACATAATGGCGTGAGACGATAAGCAAATGAATACCAAAAGCTAGCACCTTGTGGCAGTTACACTTTTGCCGATAGTAAATATGATGTACACTGAGCAAGCAATGTATCTTTTGATTGATTCTTAGCGTCTTTTACCCTTAGCATAGTTCACACAGTCAATTCTCATAATAGGAGTTATTCATGGCTCAGCTTGATCCAAAAAATATTAATAAAATCGTACTGGCCTATTCAGGTGGTCTTGATACCTCAATCATCGCAAAATGGCTACAAGTAACCTATGATGCCGAAGTGATTACCTTCACTGCTGATATCGGTCAAGGCGAAGAAGTTGAGCCAGCACGAGCCAAAGCTAAAGCCATGGGCATCAAGCATATTCATATCGAAGACTTGCGTGAAGAGTTTGCCCGTGATTATGTATTCCCAATGTTCCGTGCCAACGCCATCTATGAAGGCGAGTATCTGCTAGGTACTTCTATTGCACGCCCATTAATTGCCAAGCGTTTGGTTGAGATTGCCAAAGAACATAACGCTGATGCGATCAGCCATGGCGCTACTGGTAAAGGTAATGACCAAGTACGTTTTGAGCTTGGTGCAGTTGCCTTGTCTCCAGACGTTGTGACCATTGCCCCTTGGCGTGAATGGGATTTATCAAGCCGTGAGAGCTTGATGGAATATGCCAAAGAGCATGACATTGCCATCGACTATGCAGGTAATAAGAAAAAATCTCCGTATTCTATGGATGCCAACTTACTGCATATCTCTTATGAAGGCGGTATCTTAGAAGATCCCTATGCCGAAGCAGAAGATGATATGTGGCGTTGGTCAGTCAGCCCAGAGCAAGCCCCTGACGAAGCCCAGTATCTAGAGCTAGAATATGAAAAAGGCGACATCGTTGCTATCGATGGCGAGCGGCTCAAGCCTTATGAAGTGATGATTAAGCTCAACGAAATCGGTGGCAGTCATGGTATCGGACGTTTGGATATCGTAGAGAACCGTTATGTAGGCATGAAGTCACGTGGCTGCTATGAGACGCCAGCAGGTAACATTATGCTAAAAGCACATCGCGGTATTGAGTCGCTAACGCTAGACCGTGAAGCTGCGCATCTAAAGGATGAGCTGATGCCGCGCTATGCAAAAATCATTTATAACGGCTACTGGTTCAGCCCTGAGCGTATGATGCTACAGGCGTTGATTGACAAGTCACAAGAGTATGTCAACGGTACCGTTCGCGTGAAACTATATAAAGGTGCTGTGAGTGTCGTCGGTCGTAAATCAGACGATTCACTATTTGATGAAAAAATTGCTACCTTTGAAGATGATGCCGGTGCGTATGATCAAAAAGATGCCGAAGGTTTTATTCGTTTGAACGGATTACGTTTGGCGATCGAAGCCAGCCGTGGTCGTGACTTATCAAAATAAGTTTGCTGGACGATTTTTATAGCTAAGTGAAGATTTAAATCGCAAAAAAAGCAGAGGCCTATATTAATAGTGCCTCTGTTTTTTTTACGGCTGCTTTTTTTATGACTATCCGTGTCTACTCAGTTTTTGCAGTGTCTTCAATGACAGGCTCATCATCGTCTACTTTTACGATGGCCACATCTTGCTGCTGACGTTCTTCGAGGAGGTCTTGCTCTATGACCTCTTCTGTTGCAAGGATGGCACCATCAGATTTTTGGCTTTGATATTTGAGAGTGGCGAGCGCACCAAGAATACCGATGACGACAAGAATGATGAGAATAACGGGATTTTTCCAAAGCGGTGTTGAGGTCTCATACTCAATCGGTTTTTCACTGATCGTTGCCGGTGTATTGTCGTTATTGCCACCGATCAACCCCAAGCTAACCAATGGTGGTTTCGGGGGATTGGCAGGTTCAGAGTTTACGCGCAGACGGTTTCGGCTGAGATAGATATCCGAGATTTTGGCTAATTGTAGCAGCCAGCGTTGGTGGGGTAACGCAATTGCCTGCATTTCTACAAATACCAACATGTCATTATGGCGTCCTTGTTGCAAGTTGTCAGGTGAGCGGCCAATGGCTTTTAGATAGTTACCTGTGGCCATCTGCATGTCTTGCACAGGTTCATAGTTTTCAGGTTTGAATCCGCTCAGCTCATACCAGTAAGGATCAAAAGGAGGCGGAGTGCTTGATAACTGCTCAGCATTTAATAAAGTACGCTCCGCATTACTCTCTGAGTTGTTCTCTATAGCTTCAACAGCTTTTACCACTTCAGTAGTTGATTCGGGCACGTCACTATTGCTTTCTGTCTCAGCAGATAAGGTATGTGTATGCTCTGGACTAAAACGTGCCGCTGATAGAAACTGTGGTTGTAGTGCAAACCATTTATTGATCTCATCATTATCGAGTTGACTGTATTCTGCCAAGATAGCCAGCTCACGGAGTACAATCACACACAAGGAGGTGAGTAGAGTTTGAGTCTGTTGCGTCGTTGCATCAATCTTCTCAGCGATATGTTCGCTTGCCTTTATGACACGGGCATTATCGCTAAATACAGCATCTGCTGCATCGTGACGATGGTACATTGTGGCGCTAATGGTTGCAAAGTTCATTGAGTTATACTGTCGTAACTCTTTAACAGCACTACGACTAAATAGCTTTTTGCTGACTGATTGTCCCTGATAACGCTGCTGATAGGCGAGCAGCGCACTTACGATGGCTTGTAGACTGGCATCCATCCCTAAGCGAGCTTGCGGTAGAGAGAGCTGTGCAGCATCGGCCAAAAGTGACAGCATCGGCTGGGTATCATGATATAAAAAATCATACATCGACACACGTGTCGGTGAAATAGTCGTCATAATCTGCTAGCATCAAAAAGTGTGCCCCTATATTACGGTGCCAAATGTCTTGATACAATCCCTTGATAATAGAAATTTTCAATCATTTTGCTAATAACCTTGATAGTAATCTGATGAATGACTGATAGTCGGAAGCATTTATGACCAATAATAAGACGCTTGATAAACAACTAGTTATTAATATCGCTGAGCAAACATTAACGATGTACCAGCAGCAAACTGTAGCTGTACAATATGTGGTCTCCACTGCAAAGAATGGCATGGGTAGTCAACAAGATAGTGGCTGTACGCCGCTAGGGAAGCACGTGGTGGCAGAAAAAATAGGTGGGAGTGAGCCTATGAATGCTGTATTTGTCGGGCGTGTACCAACAGGCGAGATATACGATGCAAATCTTGGTGAGCTACATCCCAAGCGTGACTGGATATTAAGCCGTATTCTTTGGTTGAGCGGTCTCGAAGAAGGGTTAAACAAAGGTAGCAATAGCCAAGGTGGTTGCGATACTTATCAGCGCTATATCTATATTCATGGCACACCAGATACTGAACCAATGAGTACTCCACTATCACATGGCTGTATACGTATGCGTAATAAAGACATTATTGAGCTGTTTGAACAAGTCGAAGAGGGCATGCCCGTTACGATCGTTGTTGATTAGGTCGTGTTGCGTACAAATTTAGCCATGGCGCTGATAGACACTATTTAAATACGATAAAAAAATACAGCCTGTTATACAACAAGCTGTATTTTTTATGGAACGTTCTTATTTTATGAGAGTAGTGTCCGTCTTAAAAATAATATTACTACTACTACTACCAAAACGTTGAGCTGTCCGCAAATTTTGCTAAACGTGCGTCAATATGACTTTGGTCATCAGTCAGTATGGCTGCAAACCAACCCGCGCCATATAAAGCATTGGCATCTGTTGTTGATTTTAGATTGTAGAACTGCTGATATTGATTATCATCGTTCAGTTGTTCTAACGCTTTTTGCGCTTTTGTCAGCCGTTTTAGCCAACGTTTGGTTTTCTTTTTAGCTTTTTTCTTACTTAGTAAAGGTACTGAGAATTCACTGATGTAACGCAAATCTCTTAACTGATTGAGCAACTCGCTTTCAGGTTGGTCATTATCAGCGATGTCTTCGTCTACATCATCACTCATAAGCTCGGTAACACTTACTTCGTCAGTTTTTTTATTGGTTTTAAGGCATTTTTTATATTGTTTAGAGAGGACTTTCGTTAGCTTATCGCGGGCAAGCTGATCAGTCTGAGGTTCAATGCTAGGGTCGCTCATAGTAAAGGCAATCAGCTCTAGCAAGGTTATCTGAAAGTCATTGGCTTGTAGCGTATTGATGGGCGTGATTTTGATATTTTCAATATCTGCTGTCCAGTCAACGGCAGGCGCGCCACATGCTTGTAGTTCAGGTTCGATCTGTGTATTGATATAAGCAAGTTGATAGTAATCGCTAAGCAAGGTTGCAGTTTGCTTTAGTATCGGCAGCCATTCAGGATTAATTTCATCAGAGAATTCAGCAAATGCTTTCAACGCAGTACGCAAGCGATCAATACCAATCCGTAATTGTAGAATATGATCGTCATCTATACTACCAGCGACGATAGCGCTGCTGTTTGGTAATATCTGCAATAAGCAATTGTGTACGACCGCACGTATAAAAGCAGGTGCACTACTGTCTTTGTCTATTTGCAATTGACTTCGGTTTGCGTTGACTGCGGGACTGTGGCTCTGCTCATTAATAAGTAAGCCACCATTTTCGGCTTTGGTGACGGTAGATAGACACAGCTTATAGCGCTTGCACCATGTTTTGGCAGTCGTAAATAGAAAATCTAAATCTCCTGACACCAATTCAAACTCTATCTCTCGAATGGCTTTGCGCCGAGTTTCATCAGTACCATGAATAATTTCTCCCTGATCATAAGCCATTTCGATACAATTATCGGTTTCATCCTCATTACTTTCTGTTAGCAACCGCGTAGTGCGCTCGACGTCAGTAACATAAAGTCGTGTTAGCGTCTTTGTTAGCTTTTTGAGTTTAAAATCAGCCAATGCCTCAGTGATTGGAGTGTCTTCATATATTGTCAAATCAGGCGTCAGCTCATTATTATCGAGCATCGTCTGTACTTGCTCATTATCGAGCACGGCATTATGCTCTAAGCGCGCCGCAATCCCATCACCACCCGCTTTGATAGTCTGTACCCATGTATCACCTTCTTTGCGAATGCGCAGGCCTATACTTGCTTGTGCAAGCTGCTGGTCAGGCGTATCGTAATAGTGTGCCGCCAGTTGCAGTACTTGTGACGATTTAACGTGCGTTTGACGCATCAAACCTTTTAACCGCGATTCTGGCACCAAAAACTTCAGCTCTATTTCTTGCATCGTATTTTCCTAGTCAGGTAATCAAATTTCGATAATCATAGTCAGGTATTAGTGGTTCGATAATTATAGTTCGACAATCACAGTCAACTAACTAACATCGTATGAAAGCTGCCTCACAATGACAAGTGAAATTTTGACAGTTTGCATGCGTTTTATGCTTAGCAATATACTTTTGGCAAATAATCATTATAATCAAGGCAAGGAATTAAACAAAAGTAAGATGAAATGGAGTTACAGCGATGAAAACGAGACTAAAAAAGACAGGGGCTTTTTCTGTAAGACAAGCCCTCAAATCAAACACGTCAGCATCGGATTACAGTGACTCCATCTTCCAAACGGCGACTTGGGTTAAAGTATGTAGCGTTATAGCCTTGACTGCTATTATCGCTAGTGGCTGCAGTCAACAAAATGAGGAATATGAATCAGAACAAAGTAGCGCTGAGACCGAATATGTGGCTACGGAACAAGCGATTGAAGAGATAGCGGATCAGGGTGCTGATATATCAGATACCAATAATGAAGACTCACCTAAGTTACAAGTACAAAACCTATCTAATGATAGTGAGCAAACCCTTAATAGCCAAGCGGCTGATATCAAAATAGCAGGTAAGACCTTACTTATCAACGCGGCAGCTGACTTTAAAGTAGAGGATGTGGTAGAGAGTAGTAGCGCTATTGAAAGTTTAACCTATCAGCAAAAGGGTTACGTTGCATCAAGTCATATTAGCAATCGGGAGCGTGATAGTCGTGGTTTTGTGCAAGGGGATAAGAATGTTGTTTTGACAACCTATTATCGACAAGCTGAGATGACCGTACGTATCCCTAGACAAAACGTGAACAAGTTCCTAAAACAAGTACAGCAGCAAGTGGCTTTTTTGAATGAGCAAGAGTTCTCAGCTCAAGACGTCACTTTGGATATATATCGTGAGCAACTGGCAAGTAAGCTCAATAGCGATATGGCAAAGGATCTCAGTCAAGAACGGCTTGATAGCAAAAATGATAAAGATCAAACCAGTAATGTCGATACGATCGCCGCCACCTATGCTGCGCGGCAACAGCAGGAATATGCGCAGTTAGAGCAAATGAATATTGCGGACAGAGTGAAATATAGTACGATCAACTTAACCTTTACGCAACCGGATATTAGCTATAAAGAAACGACGCAGAATTTAGATCTACTGATAGAGGCTGAACGTCCAAGCTTTAGCACACAAGTGGGTCAGGCATTCAAAGAAGGTTGGGAGATGTTGAGAGAAGTCGCCATCACTTTGATTAGACTATGGTGGCTTGTCGTATTAGTAGGGGTGTTTTATATGGTTTATAGACTTATAAAAACACTGTATCGCACATTTCGTAGAAGTACTAGGCGTATGAACCACGCCAAGCTCAACGCAAAACTCAACGCAAAACGTAGGTCTGAGATAAAAGCTAAGGGCAATAGCCATACTGATGACCGTCATTCTAACGATTAAAGCGCGCTTTCTATCGAGAGTCAGTTTTTGAGATGCTTGTTATTCAACTGAGTTTTTGATTGTATTCTTTATAGTGGGTAACGTCTTCACATAAAAAATCCGCCCTACATGATATAGGGCGGATTTTTTTATAACTTTTACTGATAAAAACTACTTACAAAGTGTCGGTAATTAGAACTGGTTCATCGTGTTCTTGCCGCCGCCAGCTTTCAGAGCATTATCGCCTGAGAAGATTTCTTTGTGATCATCGCCAAGGTCAGAACCTGCCATTGCTTGGTGCTTGACACAAGAGATGCCTTCACGGATTTCTTTACGTTGTACGCCAGCAGCATAAGCAAGCATACCTTCTTCACCGAAGTAGCCTTTAGCAAGTTCATGAACGCTAAGAGCAGTCGTGTGGTAAGTCGGTAGAGTGATTAAGTGATGGAATACACCAGCTTCACGTGACGCGTCTTTTTGGAAGTTTTTAGCCGCTTCATCAGCCGCTGCATCCAATTCAGTACCGTCATAATCAGCGCTCATCAAGTCATTCTTGTTGTATGCTGAGATGTCTTTACCAGCTTCTTCCCATTCAGCGATAACTTGCTTACGGAAGTTTAGCGTCCAGTTGAACGATGGGCTGTTGTTATAAACCAGCTTCGCTTTTGGTTGCTCTTCTTTAATACGATCAACCATCATTTTGATGTGTTCAACGTTTGGCGTAGGCGTTTCGATCCATAGTAGATCAGCACCGTTTTCTAGAGCAGTTACGCAATCAAGTACAACGCGATCGATGTTGGTGTCTTCACGGAACTGATATAAGCCATTTTGCAAGCGAACAGGGCGTACTAGTTTGCCGTTGTGCTTAAGCAAGCTGTCGTTTTCTAGAGCATCTTCTAGCGTTACTTCTTCCATTTCGATAAAATCGATATATTTAGAAGCAAGATCGCCTGGCTCATTTGATACTGGGATTTTTTGCGTAAGTGACGCGCCTTCAGAGTCAGTGCGAGCAACGATAACACCATCTTCAACACCAAGCTCTAAGAATGCATAACGAATAGCATTGATTTTTGAGATGAAGTCTTCATGCGGTACAGTTACTTTACCAGCCTGATGACCACATTGCTTAGCATCAGATACTTGGTTTTCAACCTGAATAGCACAAGCACCCGCTTCAATCATTTGCTTAGTTAGCAAGTAAGTCGCTTCTTCGTTACCGAAACCTGCATCGATATCAGCAATGATTGGCACAACATGCGAATCAAAGTTTTCGATTTTTTCTAGAATGGCTGAGGTGTCTTGACCTGCTTCTTCAGCAGCGTTTAGCTCACGGAAATAGTCATTCAATACTTTAGCATCAGCTTGACGTAAGAACGTATAGATCTCTGCGATTAGCTTAGGTACTGACGTTTTTTCGTGCATTGATTGGTCAGGTAGAGGACCAAACTCAGAGCGTAGTGCTGCTACCATCCAACCTGATAGATAGATGTAAGTTTTAGCAGTAGTACCAAAGTATTTTTTCTTAGCATACATCGTTTGTTGTGCAACAAAACCATGCCAAGCACCTAGAGACTGAGTGTACTGAGACGTATCGTTGTCATAGTCTTCCATGTCTTGGCGCATGATTTTTGCAGTATACTTTGCAATATCTAAACCGGTTTTGAAGCGGTTTTGTGCCATCATACGTGCAGCATCAGTTTCGCTGATATTTTGCCAGTTACCGTGCTTTTGCTTTAATTCACGTACTAGATCGATCGCTGACTTATAAACAGTTGACATATATAGTCTCCTTGGTGGGGTGTAAAAACGATAAAAATTAAGTGATAAAAAATGATTACGACTGTCTGTTATTAAAAGAAATAGAATAAGATTTTATTGACGTTATCGACATCTAATAAGAATGGACATCACTAAAAAGGATGGATGGTCATATTCGCCAAAAATAAATGTCTATCAAACGTAGCTCCACTTACCCTAAACAAACCTACCTATAAACACAAGGAATTTGCTGAACTCAGCAGTTGACAAATTGTCTGGTACAGGGCGATAGCTTTGCGCTCACTCAGTATGTTTTATAGACTGCCAAAACAATTATAGAGTTGTGATTTCATAATTGGCGATGAGAGGTGTTACAATAATCAATAATGCTATCGTCCAAAAAATATAATGGTCTAAAAGTTAATTTAGTAGTATTGATGGTCAATTCATGATGTTTTGCTATCGATATAGACCATTAAAATATAGTGATGGTCAGTAAGGCTTATAATCAGCATCTCAACCGACAGTTCCTTGCTTACATGATGACTTGTCTGTGTCACTTACTATAACTGCCTTACCAAGATTTATCTAATTTATGATAGTTATCTTGGGTATTTTATTTAGTTATAATATATAAAAAACAATGACTTATGATTGCTGGTTTGCGTTATAATTGGCAAATACTAGAAAATATTAATCAAAAAAACAACGATATTGTGCGGTTCTAGAGAATAAATCTCTATGACAGCATTAAAAATACCAATATTTATAATGGTATTTATTCTAAGGCAAAGAGAAATATATATGAATTTGCAGCGGGTTGATTTAAATTTATTGGTACATTTAGATGTATTGTTACGAGAAAAAAACGTAACACGTGCTGCCGAGCAGCTTGGCATTACTCAACCTGCTATGAGCAATATTTTACGGCGTTTACGTAAACTATTTAACGATCCATTACTGGTACGTTCCTCAGAAGGCATGACGCCAACCGAGCGCGCGCTTGAGCTACAGCCCCGTATCCGCGAGATATTGGCTGACTTGACCCAAGTTCTAGAGCCACGTACCGAATTTCGCCCTTATAGTACCTCACGTGTCTTTCGTATCATGACCTCAGACTATGCAGAGGCGACCTTAGTACCCAAACTGGTAAAAGCATTACGGTCTGAAGCACCCAATGTTATCTTGGATTTCTTGACGCCATCTGATGTCTCTTATCGCGATATGGAGCAGGGGCGCGTGGATTTGGCCATCAACCGCTTTAATGAAATACCGCAAAGCTTTCACCAAGTGTTGGTCTGGCGTGATACTTTTAGCTGTTTGTTGTCTTCTGACAGCCCTTATGCCAACCGCTTCAATCTCAAAAATTATCTAAAAGCGCAACACGTTTGGGTGTCCAAAACTGGGATGGGTGTAGGGTTTGGGGTCAACCCAGAAAAATCTGGCGGGTTGGGTTCTATCGATCAAGCACTGCAACGTTTGGGACAAAAGCGCCAAATCAGCGTTTTTACCCGTCATTACCAAATGCCGGCTATGCTGGCAGCCAATAAAGATTTGATCGCGACATTGCCCACCCGTGTGGCAAAAATGCAGGCCAACAACGACAGTATAAAGATGGAAGAACCACCATTTTTTATCCCTGAGTTTGAGCTAACTATGGCGTGGTCACCTTTGTTACAGCATCATCCAGCACATAGATGGTTGCGTCAGCTTATCATGCATGTGGCACGTCAAATCGTTGACGAAGAAGAAAATCCACCACAAGATATTCCCATTATTAATCACTTGTTTTAGTTGATTTCTAGGCAATTATCCAATCAATACAATCAGATATTGAACTGCTCAGAATACCGTTATCGAGCTCGTATTTCGTCCAGACCATGAACCAGCCTTATAGTTAGGCTGGTTTTTTTGTTTAGTTTTTCTAAAAATTATTATTCAATATTTAATTATTTATTAATAAGATAGTCACACTATTAACATCTTCAACACACTTCACAATATATTGTAAAACTCTTCGCCCATTACCTTGTTATTATAGCTGCAGATGGAAGACGACTTACCGACATGTCGTCCTATCAGCGTGACCACTAAATAATTACAAGTCACGACTATACTAAATATATAAAATTCAAATATATAAAACCAAATAACAAGGGCAGCAATTATGTCAGACATTACTACTATCAACCCAACCACGGGCGAAGAGATTAAAAATTACGATTACATGAGCACGGATGAGGTCAACAAAATTGTTGATGCCTCACATAATGCGTTTTTAGAATGGCGCATGGTGAGTCACGAAGAACGTGGTCGTGCCATCAAATCTATCGGTGATAAGCTGATGGAATATAAAGAAGAGCTATCTAAGCTAATGACCGAAGAGCGTGGCAAGCTTTATAGCCAGAGCTTACAAGAGTTGGACCTGTGTAAAGCAATCTGTGATTATACGGCTGAAAATGGTGTTGCTTCTTTAGCGGACGATGTACGTGATATCGAAGGCATGAAAAAAGGTATCGTATCGTATCAGCCTATCGGTATTATCTACGGTATGCAGCCTTGGAATTTCCCAGCATATCAGGTATTTCGCTATACCATTGCCAACTTGATGGCTGGTAACAGTATTCTGCTAAAGCATGCGTCTAACGTGACGGGTTCAGGCTTACTGATAGAAAAAATACTTCACGAATCTGACTTACCAAGCGATTTGTTCCGCACTATTATTATTGATCATGATCAATCAGAAGCGTTGATTGGACATGATAAAGTACGCGGTGTGACATTGACTGGTAGTGACTCAGCTGGTGCTATCGTTGGACAACAAGCTGCTAAAGCGATCAAAAAGGCTGTACTAGAGCTTGGCTCAAATGATGCATTTATCGTATTAGAAGATGCTGATATAGAAGTGGCAGTAGAAACTTGTGCTCAAGCTCGCTTGATCAACAACGGTGAAACTTGTGTGGCTGCCAAACGCTTCATCGTCGTCGATAGCGTGTATGATGAATTCCGTAAGCGCATCGTCGAAAAATTTGAAGGCACAAAAGCGGGTGACCCAATGGATGACAGTTCAGACATCGGTCCTCTAGCACGTATAGATCTACGAGAGCAGCTCCACAATCAAGTAGAAAAAAGTGTGGCTAAAGGTGCAACCATCGCTGTTGGTGGTACAATTCCTGAAGGTAAAGGCAGTTTCTATCCAGCAACGATTCTAGAAAATGTGCAAAAAGGTCAGCCTGCATATGACGACGAATTGTTTGGTCCTGTCGCGTCACTCATTCGTGCCAAAGACGAAGAAGATGCTATGCGTATTGCCAACGACAGTCGCTACGGTTTAGGTGGTGCTATCTTCTCTAAAGATGAAGAGAAAGCCATTCGTTTAGCACGTGAGCAATTCGACACAGGTATGATCTACATCAATGGTTACGGTCTTGCCAATCCTGCACTGCCTTTTGGTGGGGTGAAAAACTCAGGTTATGGTCGTGAGCACGGTGGCTTTGGTGTGAAAGAGTTCGTCAACATCAAAGGTGTTCATGTATTTTAAGAGTGCATACCAAAATGCTTATGATTGTTTATATTTTTAAAATATAAATGATCGTTAGATAAAAAAAGCCCAGTTACTCGTTATGAGTGACTGGGCTTTTTATCGTGTTATAAAGATTGCGTCATATAAAAAAGTAACTCAGAAAACTGAGTTTTTTATACGTCTATAAATAGTTGTAGAGGCAACGCTGGCAAGTAAGTTGTGGCCTTTGACGAGATGTTGTCCACTTCCAGCGATAACACATTTTTTGCTAACAGTAGAATCGTCCACGGCAGTAGCTGGTGTTCAAGCTTCTGTACCCGTGACTGTAAGCTTTCTGCTGTGTCATTGATATTGACGTTCAATACCGCTTGGGTTAACACTTGACCTGCATCAAGCTCAGCGGTGACGACATGGATACTACAGCCATGATGACGTTCACCCGCTTGCAACACTCGTTGATGAGTATCTAGCCCTTTATAAACAGGCAGTAGAGAAGGGTGAAGATTGATCATCGGTGCTGGTGCATTATCGATAAATGAGCCGCTCAGCACCCGCATAAATCCAGCCAAAACAATTAAGTCAGGTTGCCACGCCGTTAATTGGGCACTAGCATGGCTCTCAAAGGTTTTGATAGCCATGCGCTTACCGCTATCAGTATGCGATAACACGGCGACAGGTATGTTGGCTTGCTCAGCACGCTTGATAGCGTAGGCATCTTCACGGTTGCTGATGATACCTACTATTTCAATCGGTAGCGCGCCTGCTTGCATCGCATCTATTAAGACTTGTAGATTGCTACCACTACCTGATACTAGCACGGCAATACGTAACGGCTTGATGGGTTTGCTTGATTGATCAAGGGACATTAACGGTACACCACTGCATCCACTTCACGACTGACCATTTCGCCTAACTGCCATGCTTTTTCGCCAGCGTCATTCAATATATTGATAGCCGCTTCAGCTTTATCTTTAGGCACGACAATAACAAAGCCAACACCGCAGTTAAAGGTGCGGTACATCTCGCTTTGTTCGATGTTACCTTGGGTTTGTAACCAAGTGAATAGTTCTGAAAACTGCCAGCTATTGGTATCGATGCTAGCGGCTAGCGTTTCAGGCAATACACGCGGTAAGTTATCTGTTAAGCCGCCACCTGTGATATGTGACATCGCATGAAGGGCTGAACTGCCAAGGGTGTCTTGCAACGCTTTGATGGCTTTAACATAGATACGAGTAGGGGCCATGAGTGCGTCTTGAATAGGCTGACCGTCTAATTGTGCATCGCTAGTAGTGACGTCAACGCCACTTACTTCGATGACTTTACGAACCAATGAATAGCCGTTTGAATGAGCACCACTTGAGGCAAGAGCGATTAATACATCACCTTCCGCGACATTTTCGCCAGTGATCACTTCAGCTTCTTCGACCACGCCCACACAAAATCCAGCAAGATCGTAATCATCGTCTTGATACATGCCTGGCATCTCAGCGGTTTCGCCACCGATAAGTGCACAATTAGCCAGCTTACAACCATCACCAATGCCGCTGACGACAGTCGCAGCGACATCGATATCGAGTTTACCAGTTGCATAATAATCTAAAAAGAATAAAGGCTCAGCACCGCACACCAATAAATCGTTGACACACATCGCTACCAAGTCGATGCCGATCGTCTCATGACGATTCAGCTGTAAGGCAAGCTTGAGCTTAGTACCGACACCGTCAGTACCAGAGACTAATAAAGGTGAGGTGTAACCTGTTGGAATACGGCACAACGCGCCAAAACCACCCAACCCACCCACGACTTCAGGACGAGTCGTGGCTTTTGCTACGGACTTGATTCGCTGCACCAATGCATCGCCTGCATCGATATCAACGCCGGCATCTTTGTAGCTTAACGAAGGCTTGTCACTCATAGTCATCTCACAGTTGGGGAATATAATTAGAATTAAAAGGTAAAGTAATTGATTATGCAAAAATCAAGGTTATAAAGTTCGAAGATAGTGGGCGCATTATACCTAATAATAGACCTCACTCGCAAAGCAACTTGCCAATATTCGGCTAAGATTAAAGATAAGCGGTAAATTAAACGCTAAGAAACAAAAAATGACTGCTTTTTTTATCTACTCTGCGATAATAAAGTACTTAGAATCAAAGCACTTAGAATTTATAGACGTAAAGATAACCAGACAGTTATTTGGTAGCAATAAAATTGCCTTTTTAACGCTAAGTTATCGATATCAGCTTACTTGTAGGATAGCCCTTAATGATCAACCAATCGATTGACCCTTTTTTTCGGCGCTTATTTATCGTCGTCGCACTTATCATCACCTTCGTTTTGCTGTATTTAATGCTACCAGTCATTCTGCCGTTCGTTTTTGCTTTTGTGCTCGCATACTTATTCAATCCGCTGGTTAAGCGTCTCTCGAAATACATCAAACGCTGGATAGCTATTATTATTGTCTATTCTACCATTACCTTGGGGATGGTACTGCTGCTTTGGTGGTTGATACCAACATTATGGCATCAGCTACAAGCGGCTTGGGAATATTTGCCTAAAGTGTTGAGCTGGTACAATGAGGTAGTACGCCAGTGGTTGATCGCCAATACTAATATCCGCTTACCCCTACTAGAAGCGAAGGGCGTTTCTGAAACGTTGGTTGAATACCTGCAAACGCACTATAAGTTCTCTGATGCCAGCTCGATGATGAGTCAAGTGCTTGCTTCGAGTATGAGTTTTATCAATAATGCAGGATTGATTGTTTTAGTGCCCATTTTGACCTTTTATTTCTTGTTCAATTGGGACAAACGCCTGCAGATGTGGAAGATGGCGATTCCAGCACCATACTGCAAAAAAGTCATTGGTATTGCCCAAGAGTGTGATCGGGCATTGATGGCGTTTATCAAAGGTCAGCTGTTGGTGATGGTCTTATTGGGTGCCATTTATGCCGTACAGCTACAACTTATTGGGCTGGAGCTAGGTCTTATTATCGGGATGGTGGCTGGTATCGCCAGCTTCGTACCTTATCTGGGCTTTGGGATTGGTTTTATCGCGGCAATTATCGCTTGTTTGTTCCAATTCGGCTTAAATTGGACATATCTGTCATTGATTGTTGGTGCATTTTTAGTGGGACAAGCCGCAGAGGGCTATATCCTACAGCCTTTATTACTAGGTGATAAAATTGGATTGTCACCATTATGGGTTATATTTGCGGTACTAGCTGGCGCGAGCCTACTGGGTTTCGTTGGTATGCTTATCGCGCTACCAGTATCCGCGGTCATTAACGTATTATTCCGCCATTTATACAGTTATTATCTCTCCACGGACTTTTATAAAGGTCGCAAACAGTTGGTGTTATTTAAAAAATAATGAACATCTTGTCATTGAAAGTTGATAAATTTACTAGATAATAAGCATGATGCTTGGGTTCAATAAATCATGACTGACAAAGCTTAGTAAGTAAAAGACTTGTCAGTCATTTTGCAAATATGTTATATATAGGCGCAGTAGTAGCGGTAATAGCCGTTACTATTGATGGTTTTGACAAGCGTCGTCAGTTTTGATAATTGTCAGGTTGGACTAAGCTTGATGAAAACTTCAAATCTGTTTAAGCGTTTTTGATTAAGCCTGTTTAAAAGTTACCGAACCTTTTTCCTTTTCTACCTATTGCGCTACGCAAACCGAGTTGATGATTCATGGCAGAAGCCCAGCTAAGTCTCAATCTGGACATTAAGCATGATGCGAGTCTCAGTGACTTTGCCGGTCCCGGTTGGATGTCGATTATTGATGCAGTGCGGCAGCTACATGTCGGCCTGATTGGTCAGTTGTACCTGTTTGGCAGCCCCGCTACTGGCAAATCCCATTTACTATCCGCTATTTGTGAGTCTTTCATTGAGATGGACAAATCCGCGATTTGTTTGTCACTCAACGAGTTGATTCATGCCGATGTCCATGTGCTCTCATCTTTAGAGAACTTCGACCTTATCGCAATCGATGATTTGGAAGTGCTGGAGCAGAGCAGTCAGTGGCAAGAAGCCTTATTCCATCTCATTAATCGCAGCCGTGAAGGTCAGCGCCAGTTATTATTTGCCGCCAATAAATCTGCCACTGACTTACCGTTTCAGCTGACAGACCTGCTCACTCGTTTGGCACAAGCGCCTACCTTTAAAGTACCGAATGGTCACGATCTCGCTGATCGTCAAGCCTTGTTGCAGTCTATCTTGCGTCGTCGCGGTTGGCAGTTTGATGAGCGTATTATTGATTATCTACTTACCGAAGGGCCGCATCGTATCGGTGCCATGATGGAGGTGCTCAACTACATCCAGCCGATGTTCTCAAACTTAGGGCGTAGTAATATCTCTAAGGCGGTAATCAGTGATGCCTTGCGTACGATTGATGAGCAAACGCTAGCGGCGGAGCTTGCAGATATTGCCCAAGAAACGCAAGTGGACAATGATGCCGCCAGTCAAGACCAACATACGATGCCACTTGATTTTTAATATTCAAAATGTAATTTATTTTATTCAAAATACTGCTGTTATCAATGCCTTTATTATCAATGGAACCACTTATGAAAACCAATGCTTCTTTACTAAAAAAACTGACCATCAGCACCTTACTAATTAGTGCAGGATCGGTGTCTATGCTCTCACATGCCGCTGTTACTTTGCTCGTCGATGATCATATCAAAGTGACCGCCATCAATGGTCAAGAAGTTCAACAGAGTGCCTTTCAGCCATTGACAAAAAAATTCACTTTGCAGCCTGGTCAGCACGCTATCACCGCGAAATATGACCGACTGTATCAGTTACCTCGTGACGAGCATGATTATCTGCGTTCAGGGAACATTAGCGTGACAGCAGAGTTGGCAGACAATCAGACATACCGCTTGACCATGCCCAATCAACCAGAAAAATATGAAGCAGCCAAAGAGTATGCGGATCAACCGACCCTCGCAGTGCAGCAGAACAATACTATTGTCGCTAGTCAAAAAAGCATTGCAAACAACGACGGTGGTTTATTTGCTGGATTGGGCAAAGCGATAGGCGGTGTATTTGGTGGTAGCACTGATGCAGAATTACAAAACCAGCGTGCGATTGCGGCTATTGGTCAGCCATCAGTCACTGCCCAAAGCAATGTCAGCATAGCGCCAGCGGCTCCTGTTAAACAGGCTACGAGTGTGAATACCTCTACCAACACGTTAGATGCATTTATGCAGGTTTGGCTACAAGCAACCCCTGCAGAGCGCGAAAAAATGCGTCAGTGGATTCAACAGTAAATCAATACTCTATAAAGTATTGATAATAAGAAAAAATTATTGATAATAAAAAAGCACCCATATCGGGTGCTTTTTATTGTTCTACATTCGACTATTATTTAAATTATCGTGATCTGATGGTTATTAACCCAAAAAAGCGTTGTACATCCAGATCAGCTTTTCTTGCTCTTGCACATAGGCATCTACGAGGTCAGCGGTGCCTTGATCTTCACTTTCTGCTGCCAACGCTGATACTTGACGTTGCTCTGTAATTAAGGCTTGTAACCCAGTGACCACGCCTTTGACACAGCTTGTGCCATCTTTAACGTTTTTGTCTTCACTGATGCTAGTGTGCTGCGTAAAATCACTATAAGCGTGGAGTGGCGTACCACCCAAAGTTAGAATACGTTCAGCGATTTCATCAATTTGAAGTTGTAGTGACGTATATAGCTCTTCAAACTTTGGATGCAAGGTGAAGAAGTGCTCACCTTTTACGTTCCAATGGTAGCCACGTACGTTTAAATAAAACACGTGATACGTTGATAATAGATTATTTAATTGTGCGATGACTTCGCTCATGTCTGCTTTTTCTAGACCGATCTGGTTAGTAGCGTTATTAGTATTACTCATAGTATTGTCCTTATAGTGTGAGTGTTGTTATACGGGATTAAATAAAGAAGAGTAGTGGTTCTAGTCAATCAATATACAAAATATATCAATGTAAGCTCTATCTCTTCCTTTGATGCTTATAATAATAGCAAACTATTATTAATAAGTTAAATTTAATAAATGTAATTTTACGATTGGTTTTATAAAACCAACGTAACTCTCTCTACCATGCATACAAATGCTAAAGAGACCGGACTGTCATTATGCTGGTGGTTGTAGATTCTCAGGGTTTAATCCTTTAACGGGGATCACTTCTTGCAAATGCTGACGTACCGTATCAATAGGAAATTTTTGTGCTTGTAGACGTTTAGGGACAATCTGACTGCCTTGTTGACCTTTCATCTCAAACATCATAAAGATATAGTCGTCCGTCTCATCCCAGCTTTTGATAGCAGTCCAAGGTATAACGGCTTGTTGAGTGTTGCTCGCGCGCATTTGCATGCCACGCATTTGTGAGTTTTTCATCATATCAGGTTGATTGACGGGCATTGCCATCACTAAGCCATGCTTTTGTACACCCAACTTCATTTGGCGCATCTCATCTGGCATCTCTTGATCTGCCACTTGTTTTTCGAACTCTCTTTTGACGTACCATTTAAAACCTAAAGTGCGAACCAACAAATAAACTACCACTGAAACCAACATGACCCAAAAGATAATCGTGGAATAGCCGGTGACAAAGATTAACCCTGCAATCGCGAGTACCACCACCACCGCCATGATGATCCACTCTTTGGTCTTTAAACTTGATAGACCAAATGAAGGACTGGCACTGGCAAACAGTTCATACTGTGCTTGGTGAAATTCAGCCTCAGTCAGGTTTAAGGCGACAGGTTGGAGCGTGTAAGGATACAGAGCCATAAAGGTTTCTCAAATACTTGTGTTAAAAGTGTTGGATTTAAATCGCCAAAGTGGAGCAGCTATGCGGTACTTGGCTGAAAATGTAAGAAAGGTATGCGCTTATCTTACCGAAAAGTATTCCTAAATGAAACATATAAGCAGGTCTGTTCGCTGATAGACGCGATATTAATGGCATTTATAGAGAGGGGCGAGGCTTATTGGGTGAGCTGAACGTTAGGCCATGTATTTAAGACAAATGTGATTTTCTATAGACAATAAAAGTAATAGATGAGAACTTAGTCAAAAGTAGCCAAAACATGGTCAAATCTGCTGCGTCTTGGTATTATAGCGTCTACAAGATATATTGATGCAAAACATAGCGGCGCAGGCATTAAGCAATTATTATATTAATAATATTTTTAACCCTTTTACTCACCTTTAGTGTTACAGGCAACTATTATGATTGATCCGAAACTCTTACGCGGCGATTTAATCGACTTACAACAGCAGTTGGCCACTCGTGGTTATGCACTTGACATGGATTTTTGGCAAACGGTCGAGTCAGAACGTAAATCCTTGCAGATCAAAACTGAAGAGTTGCAGTCGCGCCGTAATGCTGGTGCTAAGCAAGTAGGCGCGCTAAAAAAATCGGGCGAAGACGCCAGTGAGCTATTGGCTGAGATGCAAAGTGTCAGCGGTGAGATTAAAGCGGCTGAAGATGAATTGCGCACTTTGCAAGAACGCATCACCAAAGCTGGCATGCAAATCCCTAATATTCCAGCAGCCGATGTGCCAGTGGGTACGTCAGAAGAGGATAATGTAGAAGTGCGTAAGTGGGGTACGCCGCGTACGTTTGATTTTGAGATTCAAGATCACACTTATATTGGAGAGACACTTGGTATGCTGGACTTTGAAGCCGCAACCAAGCTGACTGGTAGTCGCTTTAATGTGCTAAAAGGACAGTTGGCACAGATGCATCGCGCACTGATTCAATTTATGCTCAATACCCATACCATGAAGTACGGCTATCTTGAGACCTATGTGCCTTATATTGTGAATTCAGACAGCCTCAAAGGTACAGGCCAACTTCCTAAGTTTGAAGATGATTTGTTTAAGCTAAAAAACCATACTAATAACGAAGACATGGATTTTTATTTGATTCCAACCGCTGAAGTGCCAATGACCAACTTGGTACGTGGCGAGCGTTTGGATATTAGCGAGTTGCCACTTAAGTTTACCGCGCATACGCCTTGTTTCCGTAGTGAGGCAGGCTCACATGGCCGTGATACTCGTGGTTTGATCCGTCAGCATCAGTTTGAAAAGGTTGAAATGGTCAATATTGCGACGGCTGAGCAGTCTGATGAGTTGCTAGAGGCAATGACTGGACAAGCTGAATATATCTTGCAGCAGTTAAACCTGCCATACCGCACGGTACAGCTATGTACTGGTGATATGGGCTTTGCCGCACAAAAGACTTATGACATCGAAGTCTGGTTACCGAGCCAAGATACGTACCGTGAAATCTCAAGCTGCTCTAACTGTGGTGATTTCCAAGCACGCCGTATGGGAACTCGTGTCAAAGATGGCAAGCAAACCAGTTTGGCTCATACCTTAAATGGATCAGGTTTGGCCGTCGGTCGTACACTACTGGCAGTGATGGAAAACCATCAAAACGCAGATGGCAGCATCACCATTCCAGAAGTATTGCGTCCGTTTATGGGCGGTGCTGAAAGAATAGAAGTTTGATAATAGTCACGTCATGAATACATTGTCTACAATTGATCAGCTCAATTACTCACAATATCTCATCCACGGTCAAAGTAGTGGCGACAATTTGTTAGGCTTTGAAATAGATGCCAATGTGTATTTCTGTTGTATGGAAAACAATCTTGGTTGCGACTTTCTTTATCAAGAGCGTCATGATGATGCAAATTGTATGCTCACGTTGTGTTGCAACTTTGCGCACAATGTAAGCCATCAGCAAATGGCAGATTATCTAGAGGAGAAATGGCTTCAATATGTTTGCTATCAAGAATTTGAGAAACACTATATTGAAGTCGTTAACGGTCAGTTGATTTTTTATTATGTGACCCGATCAAGTTGTGGATTAGGCGTAACAGGGAAAATTGTTGCCACTTAGTTTATAATGAGCCATCTATTCCAGTATCTAAGCAAATTTAGTTCAATAACTTTTTTCAATCAAGTAAACTCTCCTTTAATCTTAGGACACTCTATGCCAGCTCCAATTAGCGAACGTAAATTAGCCAATGCCATCCGTGTACTGTCGTTTGACGCGGTTCAAAAAGCCAATTCTGGTCATCCAGGTGCTCCGATGGGCATGGCTGATATTGCTGAAGTTCTGTGGCGCAAGTTTTTGAAGCACAACCCAACCGATCCACAGTGGCATAACCGTGACCGCTTTGTCTTATCGAACGGCCATGGCTCAATGCTTATTTACTCATTGCTACATTTATCTGGTTATGATTTGAGCATCGATGATCTGAAAGGTTTCCGCCAGCTGCATTCAAAAACTCCAGGTCATCCTGAGCTTGGCTATACACCAGGTGTCGAGACGACTACTGGTCCACTAGGACAAGGTATTGCTAATGCCGTTGGTTTTGCAATTGCAGAAAAAACTTTAGCCGCGCAGTTCAATCGTGAAGGCCATAACGTCGTAGACCATAACACCTATGCATTCTTAGGCGATGGTTGCTTGATGGAAGGTATCAGTCATGAAGTTTGCTCATTGGCTGGCACGTTAGGTCTTGGTAAGCTGGTCTTCTTCTATGATGACAATGGTATCTCAATCGACGGTAATGTCGAAGGCTGGTTTACTGATGATACGCAAGCGCGTTTTGAGTCTTATGGCTGGCAAGTTATCAAAGTCGATGGTCATGATGCTGATGCAATCACGCAAGCAACTGAGCAAGCGCTAAAAGAGACTACCAAACCAAGTCTTCTGATTTGCAAAACCACGATCGGTGCTGGTAGCCCGAATAAACAGGGTCTAGCAGCCAGTCATGGCGCACCACTAGGTGATGACGAAATCGCTTTGACTCGTGATGCATTGTCTTGGAAGCATGCCCCATTTGAATTAGATGATGAAATCTATGAAGCGTGGGATGCCAAAGCCAAAGGCGACGTCCAGCAAAAGAACTGGGATGCGGACTTTGACGCGTATAAAAAAGCCTATCCTGAACTGGCGTCTGAGCTATTGCGTCGTCTAAATGGTGATTTGCCTGCTGACTTTGATAGCCAAGCACAAGCCTATATTCAGCAAACGCAAGAAGCGGGCGGCGATGTTGCCAGCCGTAAAGCCAGTCAAAATGCCATCAATACCTTACAGCCATTATTGCCAGAATTGCTAGGCGGTTCAGCGGATCTGGCTGGCTCGAACTTGACGCTATTCAAAGGTGCTAAAGGCATCGAAAAAGACGCTGACGGCAACTATATCTATTATGGTGTACGCGAGTTCGGTATGACTGCGATTGCCAATGGTATCGCATTACATGGCGGCTTTATCCCTTACGTAGCGACGTTCCTGATGTTTATGGAATACGCACGAAACGCGGTACGCATGGGCGCATTGATGAAGCAGCGCGTCATCCATATCTATACGCACGACTCTATCGGTCTGGGTGAAGATGGCCCAACGCATCAGCCAGTTGAGCAATTGACTAGCCTACGTACCACGCCAAATCTACGCACATGGCGTCCGTGTGATGCGACTGAATCTGCAAGCGCTTGGGTAGAAGCTATTAAGTCTGAAAACAACCCATCAGCGTTAATCTTTAGTCGTCAAAGCTTGCCACATCAAGCACGTGATAGAGAGCAAGTAGCGAACATCACCAAAGGCGGTTATGTACTTGCGAAAGAGCAAGGTGAGCTACAAGCCATCATCATCGCTACTGGTTCAGAAGTTGGCCTAGCGATGGAAGCATACGAGACATTGAGCGCAAATGGTGTTGGCGTCCGTGTGGTCTCTATGCCATGTGCTGAGATTTTCGTTGAGCAAGATGCTAGCTATCGTGAAGCCGTATTGCCTGCCAATATCCGTGCCCGCATAGCAGTAGAAGCGGCGCATGTAGATTACTGGTATAAGTTCGTTGGTCTAGATGGTAAAGTCATCGGTATGACCACTTATGGAGAATCTGCTCCAGCTAGCGATCTATATAAAGAGTTTGGTATCACGACTGATGCTGTGGTTGAAGCGGTAAATAGTTTGGTGTAATAAACCTAAATTAATTAGCGTTTAGAAAAAAGAGCTGCCGGAGAAATCTGGTGGCTCTTTTTATGGTTAATATTCAGCATTATTTAAAATGGTTTTTTGGAAAAGTACTTGCATGTCAACAAATATCAGTACAGAGATTTATTCTTTACTATTCGCTATTTTTGCTCGCAAATAGTTGTATTTGATACCCTGTGTATATCGATGCTCTTCACCTAATGCCAGTACTGCAATAGTAATAGCTTGTTCATATAAAGGTAATGCTTGTTTATAATCATTAGTACTTTCGAACAGTCTAGCTAAATTATTTAGACTCATAGCATAACTAGGATGATACTCCTCTAATTGTGTTTTCCGGATATTTATAGATTGCTTGCAAAAAGAAAATGCTTGACTGTAGTCACCCATTTCTTTATATACAAGAGATATATTATTTAGAGCAGAAGCATACTCTGGATGCTGTTCACCTAGCTGATCTTTTATAATAGCAAGGGCTTTTTTATGTAAAGCCAAAGCTTGTTGATAATCACTGATACCTCTATATACAAGAGCCAAATTATTAAGTGTAATAGCGAAATAAGGATGTTGCTCACCTAACTCATTACTTATAATTTCGAGAGCTTCCTTAAATAAAGGTAGTGCTAACTTGTATTCACCAAGATTTTCATACACAAGAGCTAAGTTATTAAGACTAGAAGCATAGTCGGGATGATATTTACTAAGTTGAATTTTCCTAACGTATAAAGCGCTTTTAAATAGGGGTATTGCTTCTTCGTAACAATCCATACTCTTGTATAAGCAGGCCAAATTATTTAAGACTGTTGCATAGTCAAGATGTTGCTTACCCAATTTTTTTTCTACGATATCAACAGCTTGTTTATATAGTAATAATGCTTTCTCATAATTGCCTGTAGTTTCATATAATCCAGCCAAGTTATTTAAATTTGTCGCATAATCTGGATGTTGCCTACCTAATTGAGTTTCTACAATAGTAAGAGACTGCTTTGATAAAAGTAGCGCCTGTTGGTAATTTCCAATTTTTTCATATAAATTGGATAGAATATTGAGACTACTTGAATATTGGAGATTTTGTTTACCTAAAGTGGATTTAATATGTTCTAGACAATCCAACAGCAAAGTGAGACCAAGCGTATATATACCTTGCTGTCCACAGAACAAAGTAAAATCATTTAGAGTAATAGTGAAATATTCCAATTGCTCCGCGTTGCTAGTGAAATGCACACTATTACGTAGGTAGGCTGCTAGTGCTGGCAAGCAGGCCTTTTTTAGTTGTAATTCTTGTGGTTCTCTATTGTGTAATCGTTGGTGATTAGTTGAATAGGTGTCGAAATTTTTATAATACTGCTTAATATTTCTAGCAACTGGTCGGAAAAAATTGTTACGAGCTTCATTCTCGTATTTATAACAAAATTGGCTAACAACCGTATGGCTGACCACTTGGTGTAAATAATATTGTCTAGATTTTGCTACTTGAGATTGGCTATTGCTGTCTAAGTTGTCATTGGTAAGAGCTTCTTGCAACCAACCACTAGTCACTAAATCAATCAACACGCTTCTATCGTTTATAATATCGTTGCCTAGCCATTTATTAAGCAAGTCTAAACTAACTACTTGACTATCCATTAGCGATAAATGATATAGAATCTTTTGTTGTTGCTCAGTTAGTCCAGAAATTGCAAACAATTTACCTAATGCAGTATCGATATCTTCATACGCAGAATTCAAATCTTTGTCATAACGTATTTTGGTATTAATGTTGAACTTGTTTGTCTTTAGTTTGTCCAATAACTCGGCTGGCGTATATTGTTGACGATATGCCGTTTTGGCTAGTAACTCTATTGTCAGAGTATGTCTTCCTGCTAGGTCAATAATCTTTTTAATAATGCTATCATTTTCTATAAAGGCTACTTTACTATACTTTGCAAACAGATTTATGCATTCATCTTCAGATAATGAGCTAATATTGATAGGTTGAAACTGTTGATAGTCTTGACTGCGTGAAGTAGATATTATTTGGCAAGATAGTGTTTTGAGGTAAGCTAGTTGTGCATTGCAGTTAGTTATGGCTGGTTCATTCCACGGTAAATCGTCAAGGACTAGTAATAAGTGTTCAAGTTGATTTAGAGCTGCAGTAATAATAGACAGCTTATCTGTGTCTTTATCTTCTATCTGGTCACTGATACCAAGTTTTTCCAATATATTAGAGTTGGTTAGAAAACCTGTTTCTATATCGTTACTACAATTAACGTAAATAACATGTTGATAGTTAATTCCTGCTATCTTTTGATTAGAGACTTGATGTACCCAATAACTCATTAATTCACTTTTACCTATGCCGCCCATACCCTGTAATAATACTGGGCTTTGATAACTTTGCATGGCACTTGTGATGGCCGCTACCTCGTTAGTTCGTCCAATGAAGTTTGGACTAGCTATGGGTGGTAGTAGCCTTAGAGCTTTTTTTCATTGCTAACTTGTGTGTAGTGATTAGTTTCATTATAAGCTCCACCATTAGTATTGATTTGACGACTATTATCACTAAAGTTGTGGTTAGTCCCTGTACTCACGGTACTGTTATGTGCATTTATCTGGACTCTGTTATCGATACTATTGCTAATATCATTAACTATTTGTTGCATTGCATTATTGTTTTCAAGATTTCGAATAAAATCTTCTTGGGTCAGTTGTTTAGTTTGATTATCTAATTGTTCTTCTTGAATTACATCAATTATTCGCTGAACATTCTGCTCACTAAGAGTACAATCTTTATTGGCAAAATATGCAATCAAATTATCTTTAGTAATCGGTAAAGCTAATTTTAAATAGTCGTAGATATAGTTGGCGCAGACGCTCAGAAAAAGTGATTCAACCATAGTAATTGTTCCAGTAGAAGTTATTATTTGAAGTATTGATTTCACTAAGTATAGGTAGCAAATATTATATGTACAATATTTTAGTAATAAATTTTTTCGAGCATTACTCTGTATAGGGTTTTAGCTAGCTAACCAAAGAATATAAAAGCTATATTAGGGATGATTGAAGTTTCTATCCAAAAACTATCTGCCTTGTCAATCTACTTATAAAGATTATCACCATGTCTCTCAAATCTACCTTCAAAGGTTTCCTCGGCGAGACCGTTATCAACGTTGCCATGTGGTTAAAGCTTGAAAAAGATGTTTACCACCGATTAAACGGTATCACCTTGCCAAGAGCCAATGGTGGTAGCACCCAAATCGATCATATCATCGTCTCCGTATACGGCATCTTTGTCATTGAAACCAAAAACTATAAAGGTTGGATATATGGTAGCGAAAAGCAAAGACAATGGACACAAGCATTCCCAAATGGCAGTAAATTCAAATTTCAGAACCCACTGCGCCAAAATTATCTGCACATCAAGACGCTCGCAGACTTATTAGGCTTGGAGCTGAGTTACTTCCATTCGATGATTGCTTTCATCGGTGAGTGCGAATTAAAAACCCGCAATGAGTTGCCCGAGCATGTATTGACAGGTGGTATGGTGTCTTATGTGAAGAAGAAGCAAGATAAGATACTGACTGAAGACGAGGTTAAATCCATCGTTGAGCAGATTAATAGCAACAGATTTAGCAAGCCTTGGCGCACCAATCGAGAGCATAAAGCCTATCTAAAAGACAAGCATAATAATCCAAGCAAGAATACAAATAAGCAGCCTAACGGTAACGCTAATGACAAGCCAGTTGCTAAAACTACTATCAAGCCAATACCTGAGCCAATCGTAAAAGAGCCCGCTAAACGAGCCATGCTGAAAAGCAAAGAAGTGCTGCAATGGTCTGGTCAGACTGAGATTGAATCTAGCGATTTACCAACTGACAGTATGAATACTCAGCAGACAACTACATCACATACCAGTATATCGCATGATATGGCTGATAAGATGTTTCTCACACCGTTTGAAGTTGTAGAGCCTGAGCCACAGATGGAATCACCTGCAATATTTGAGGCGACAGCCCATACCGCTAATCTCGTCCAAGCGCCAACTTGCCCGAAATGTAACAGCGAAATGGTTGAACGCACTGCAAAAAAAGGCCTGAATCAAGGTCAGGCCTTTTTTGGTTGTAGTCAATTTCCTAAGTGCCGAGGTGTGGTCAATATTGATTAGGTATTAGTTCTCTTAACCATATATTTCTTCCAGGCGTAAACAAGCAACCAATCGACCATCCCATTCGCGCAGTTGTGGCTCTATCTCGCTACATTGCTGCTTGGCATACGGACAGCGTTTGTGCAGGGCGCAGCCAGTCGGTGGATTGAGCGGACTTGGTAGCTCGCCTTGTAGGGTCAAATCGTTCTTATGACCGCTGATAGTCGGTGCCGCAGCCAATAGAGCAATGGTATATGGATGTTTTGGCGCATTATAAATCGCTTCTTTCGGGCCATGCTCGACCGCTTGACCTAAATACATCACCATCACATCATCAGCGACGTGGCGTACGACCGATAGGTTATGCGAGATAAAGACGTAAGCAGTACGATACTCATCCTGCAAGTCCATGAATAGATTTAGAACTTGTGCTTGAATCGATACATCGAGCGCGGAAGTAGGCTCATCAGCGACGACGATTTTAGGATTGAGCATCATGGCGCGGGCGAGGGCAATACGTTGGCGCTGACCTCCAGAAAACATATGCGGATAGCGGCCAGCATGCTCGGGACGCAGACCCACATTTCGCATCATCTCGTTGATTTTGTCACGCTTGTCGTCTTTGGACAGTTTGGTATGGATATCTAACGGTTCAGTCAATTGATAACCGATAGTATGGCGTGGATTGAGGCTGCCATAAGGGTTTTGAAACACCATTTGGATTTCGGTACGCAGCTCTTTTAGCGCTTTTCTGCTATAGCCAGTGGTGCCTTCATCGTTAATAAATAGCTCGCCATGAGTAGGCTCTTCAATGAGCGTCAACTGACGGGCAAGGGTGGATTTACCGCAGCCTGACTCACCCACGACTGCTAGCGTCTTGCCAGCTTCAAGTTCGAACGACACGCCATTGAGCGCTTTTACGTAAGCTTTTGCTTTGCCCAAACCTTGAGATACGGGGTAATGCTTGTGTAGATTGTCTGCTTTTAGGACCACTTTATTACTCATACTTGTGACTCCAATGTAGCAGCGTGAGGGTTAGACTGGTGAGAAGGCAAGCTCGGTAATTCTGGGTGAATACAGCGTACCTTGCCATTGGGCGTATCTAAAATAGGCGGTGGCACTTCACAAGCAGCTTCTTTGTACGGGCAGCGAGGAGACAACAAGCAACCGCTCGGGCGATCGTATTGACTGGGCACGACTCCGGGTAAGCTGTTTAGACGGTCTTGACCGATAGCCAGTTCTGGGATTGCTTGCAGTAACGCCTCGGTATAAGGGTGCGCAGGCTTTTGAAAAATCTCTGGTACGGTACTGGTTTCGACCACTTGTCCGGCATACATGACCGCGACATCACGCGAGTTCTGCGCGACTAGTCCCAAATCGTGGGTGATTAATACCATTGCCATCTGTTTTTCACGTTGTAACCGACTCAGCAAATCCATGATCTGCGCTTGTACCGTGACATCGAGTGCAGTGGTTGGTTCATCTGCGATAAGCAGTTTTGGCTCACAGGCAATTGCCATCGCAATCATGACCCTTTGACTCATCCCGCCTGATAGTTGATGCGGATAGACTTTGAGTCGGTTTTTAGCATCGGGCATCTCGACCAATTCTAGCAGTTCTAAGATGCGTGTCTGCACTGCCGCGCCTCGTAAACCAAGATGCTTGCGTAGTACTTCGCCCAATTGCATCTCAACCGTAAAGCTTGGATTTAGACAAGACATCGCATTTTGAAAGATCATTGAGATGTCTTTGCCAATGATGCCGCGCCTCTCTTTTGGAGGCATGCCAAGCATGTCTTTACCATCAAACATCACCCGTTGAGCACGGACTGTTGCAGAAGGTGGTAGTAGCCCCATCAGTGCCATCATCGTGACCGATTTGCCTGAGCCGGATTCACCTACGACGGCGATGACTTCGCCTTGTGCGATTTTCAATGACACATCATCTACCGCACGAAAGGCACGTATTCCTTGACCGAACGTAACCGACAGGTTTTCGATATCTAATAATAATGGTGCTGGTTTAATCAATGAGCCATTCGAGGCAGCATTTGTTACCACTGTTTTATCTAATATATCCGTCATCTTAGGTCACCTGCTTCAGTTTAGGATCTAGCGCATCGCGTAAGCCATCACCAGTGAGGTTGATTGACAATGCGGCTAAGAAAATAGCGACACCCGGCCAAATAGCGAGCCAAACATTACTCTGAATATACTGACGTGCTGTACCGAGCATCGCGCCCCATTCTGCATCCGGTGGCTGTACGCCAAAGCCCAAGAAACCAATCGCGCCCGCTTCCAAAATAGCAGAGGAGAAAATCATCGTCGCTTGTACGATGAGCGGTGCCATACAGTTAGGCAAAATGGTGATAAACAACAATCTGAGCACGCCAGCACCCATCACTTGTGAGGCAATAAAGTATTCACGTTGTAGCTCTACCATTGCCGTAGCACGAGTCAGCCGAATAAAAGGCGGCGTACAGACCAAAGCGATGGTAATAATCGTATTGGTCATCGAAGGGCCTAAGATAGCGGCAATGATGATGGCCAATAGTAAGCTTGGGTAAGACATCAAGATGTCATTGACCAGCATGACCGCTTTGCCCCAAACCTTTGGCCAAAATGCAGCACTAAGTCCTAGTGAAATACCAACGATCATCGCCAAAGTGGTGGCGCTTAGACCAATAAACAATGAATAACGCGCGCCATACATCACTCGAGATAAGGTGTCTCGTCCAGCATCATCCGTACCTAGCCAAAACATCGTATTACCACCATCCAAAAAGGCAGGTGGCAATTGCTCTTGACCAGTAAATAATTCATAAGGGTCATGAGGGGCAATAGCGGGCGCAAGTATGGCCACAAGCACCATCAGTGCCAGTACGATAAAACCAAGTACCGCGCCTTTGTTACGGCAGAACGTCGATAAAAATAGCTGCCAAGACGAGGGCGGTGTGAGAGCCGCCAGCTTAAGATCAGAGGGAACAACAGAAGGCTTCATGAGCATTTCCTACAGTGGCGAACGCGTTGCAAATATATAGAGTCGCATTTTTAGCAAACATTTAAAATGTGCTAAAAAGTCACTCAAAACCATGCAATCGCTATTCGTCACTATTTATAATATGAGTATTTATCAACGTTAGATTAAGAAGTATGTCGAATACGTGGATTGATCAGACCATACAAAATATCAATAAATAAACTAACCAAAATCAAGGCAGTGGCGACCAATAAAATACCGTTTTGTACAATCGGATAATCACGAGTGAAAAACCCATCGAGTAGCCAATTACCAACGCCTGGCCAACTAAAGATGGTCTCGGTAATAATTGCACCCGCGAGCAATGTCGCCATCTGTAAGCCAACCACGGTAACTACAGTGATCAAAGCATTACGCATCACGTGCACCATAATCACGCGGTGTGGTGATAAGCCTTTGGCACGGGCTGTACGCACATAATCTTCATCCAGTACTTCTAGCATTGCTGAGCGCGTCATCCGTGCAATCATGGCAAGCGGAATAGTCGATAAGGCAATGGAAGGTAAGATAAAGTGCTTGACCACGTTCCAAAATGCGCCAGGTTCTCCCGAGCTCAGCGAGCCGAGCAGCCATGATCCATACAATGGCTGGACATCTAAAAACTGTGCCACAGATATCACCCCAGCAACGGGCAGTAGACCTAGGTAGTGGGCGAATATGCCGGTCAGGATAGGGCCTAATAAATAGATGGGCATAGAGTATCCTGCCAGCGCCCCTGACATGAGGGTGTAATCAATCCAAGTACCACGGCGTAGCGCGGCAAAGATGCCTAAGCTCACACCAATGACGCTAGCAATGACGATGGCGCACAACGCCAGCTCTAAAGTGGGTACAAAATGGGCAAAGAAATCTTGTAATACGGGGGTTCGAGTGCGGAAGGACTCACCAAAATCACCTGTTAAGATACCGGTCAAGTAATCCCAATATTGGACGATGAGAGGTTTGTCTAATCCTAGCCTTTCTAGGGCACGAGCATGTAGCTCTGGATCAACCATACGCTCACCCATCATAATCTCGACGGCATCTCCAGGTACGAGACGAATGAGAGTAAAGGTTGATAGCGTTAAGCCAAGATAGACAGGAATGAGAATGGCAATACGACGCAGAATATAAAGTAGCATGGGCTGCTCAATAGTTGTGGTTCAATGATTAGAGTATTGGTAGTGATGAGAGTGTCGGTGACAGAACGCTTAACGAAGCGCTTAACTCATATGAGTTCGGCTGGAGCAGAGTATCTGACCCAGCCGAATATAAATGAATCAATCGTATATGTCGTACCGAAATTAATCAGTTAAGATTATTCGACTTTCACACCATCGAAACGTATTGAGCCAAGCGGGCTAATTTTATAATCAACTACGTTTGGTGCGGTGAATACCGTCACAACTGAATGCGCCATCGTCGTCCAAGGTAGCTGCTCTTTGAATATCTGCTGAGCTTGCTCATACTCATTGATGCGTTCGTCTTGATTGTTGATCTGACGGGCATTGGTCACTAAATTATCAAAGTCTTTATTACACCAGCGCGAATAGTTGTTACCGCCGACAGCGTCACAAGACAATAATGAACCAAGCCAATTGTCAGGATCACCATTGTCACCCGTCCAACCCGCTAGAATGACATCTGGCTCACCTTTAGCAGCGCGCTTTAGATACTCACCCCATTCGTAAGTCACAAGATTGGTATCAACACCAATCTTAGCCCAATCTGCTTGGAGCATTTCAGCCATGAGCTTGGCATTAGGGTTGTAAGGTCGTTGAACTGGCATATACCATAGATTGATAGCCAGATTGTCTGCACCGGCTTCTTTGATAAGGGCTTTTGCTTTTTCAACGTCATAAGGCGCATCTTTGAGGGACTTGTCGTAGCCCCACTGCGTTGGCGGCATAGGATTGGTCGCTTTGAGACCTTCGCTCTGATAGACCGCATTGATAATAGCGTCTTTATTGATGGCCATATCTAATGCTTGACGGACTTTCAGATCACTCAGCTTAGGTTTTTCCACGTTGTAGCCGACGTAGCCGACGTTGAAGCCAGGCTGATCAAGGACCGTGGCTTTGCCTGATTTTTTGACAGATTCAATTTCGGCAGGTTTTGGGTAAGCAGATACATGACACTCGCCCGCTTGCACTTTTTGAGCACGAACCGCTGAATCTTTGGTGATAACGAAGACCAGATTGTCGATATGGATGTCGTCTTTGTTCCAATAATCTGGATTCTTGGTATAACGAATTTGTGCATCTTTTTGATAGGAAGTAAAGACGAAAGGTCCAGTACCCACTGGCTTGGTATTAATATCAGCGGCATTGCCATCAGCCATTAGTTTGTTGGCGTATTCAGCAGAGTTGATATAAGCAAAGGGCATCGCTAGGTTTTGTAAAAATGGTGCATTGGTCTCGCTGAGCGTAATTTTGACAGTATAATCATCCACCTTTTCGATATTGGAGATGATATCAGGCAGTCCCATGCCGACAGAATATGGGAATTCAGCAGGATAGGCCTTGTTAAAGTCAAAGTCTGGGTTGGTTATGCGTTCTAGCGTGAAGAGAATGTCATCTGCATTAAAATCTCGGGTAGCAGTAAAGTAATCAGTCTTACCAAATTTGACGCCTTTACGCAGATTAAAGGTGTAAGTCTTGCCATCTTCGCTAATATCCCAGCTTTCGGCTAAGGCTGGTTGAATTTCGGTACCCGCTCTTTTGAATTCTACCAAGCCGTTATAGATGGGGAAGGCGCTCGCATCAAAATCAGTACCTGACGTATATTGTGCCGGATCGAAACCAGCGGGGCTACCTTCTGAGCAATAGAGCAACGTTTTAGCTGCTTTGGCATCTGAGCTGGCAGCAGAGTCATCGGTGGTTTTGTTGTCTCCACTACAGGCACTAATACCCAAGGCAAGCGTCGTCAACATCGTAAGTTTGAAGAGTGAGTTCTGCATTATTACATCCTATGTAGTGATAGGTAGCTACTCGTATATCTACATGTTCGTACTCGATCATGAATACAATGAGCAAGCATTTAATAACCTTGAAAATGTCTATTAATATGATTTTGAATATATACAAAAAGAAACATTTTATGAGTTGTTATAACTTTAATTTATACTATTAGAAACTAAAAATATAAATAAGTCGTTTGAATATACTCTCTTAATCTGCAGTAACGCAAGCTATAAATAAACTAATTTTGATGAAAAATACATGAATATGCTGCTCACAGCACGAATCTAGTAGAATATGCGAAATTTTATTGTTTTTTGTCTATACATTTAAGATAGAGAGATAGGTGGTAAAAAATCACTTAAGTATGGTTTTATGACTAAATACAAACGAAAAGAAATAATCTGGTTACGTTTTTTGACGTAACCAGTTCTAAAATGCTTTTAGAATGGTTATCTATGCGACAACGTTTTCAACATTTTCATGTTTGGCTTTGATAAGATCGGCCATTTTCTCAGCAATCATAATCGTTGGTGCATTGGTGTTGGCGCTAATCAGCGTTGGCATCACTGAGGCATCAATCACGCGTAATCCACGCACACCGCGTACCTTTAACTCTAAGTCAACCACTGAGCTCTCATCTGAACCCATGCGGCAAGTGCCCACCGGATGGTAGATAGTGTCCGACTTGTTGCGAATATAGCCAAGCATACCGTCTTTTTCGATATAGGGGGCAGGGTAGTCTTCGGTAATATATTTAGCCATTGGCGACTCTTGCATAATGGCTCGCGTACGCTCAGCGCCTGCCACCATATACTCTACATCTTTGGGGTCAGAGAGATAGTTTGGATCAATTAATACCGCGTCTGAGGGATTGGCAGAGTCAAGCCTGACGGTACCGCGACTTTCAGGGCGTAGATAACAGGTATGACAAGAAACGGCAAAACCACGTCTAAGATCACGTCCATGTTCAATTACGCGAGAGATGACAAAATGCAGCTGAGTATTTGGCCATTCTTGTGGGTCGTCACCGACACTAAAGAACGCGCCTGCTTCTGCATAATTGGTAGATAACAGACCTGTGCCATCTTTTCTCCATTGACGAATGCTTTTGGTCAAGGTTGAAATAGTCGCCATACCAAGACCGATGACATCAGTGGTATTGACCTCGTAATCAAAAACGACGTCTAAATGATCTTGTAAGTTACCACCAACATCGGGTGCATCTACCACCACCTCGATGCCATGAGACTGCAAATGTTCAGCAGGACCAATGCCTGATAGCATCAAGACTTTAGGGGAGCCAAAGGCACCGCCTGACAGTATGACCTCTTGGTGCGCCATCACACTATGCTCGACACCGTCTTTTTCGTACGCCACCCCAACGGCTTGATTGTCTTTAATAATGACACGGTTGGCTTGCGCATGAGTAATGACCGTTAAGTTCGGGCGAGTTTGGACGGGATGTAGATAGGCGGCTGCGGCAGAGCAGCGTTGCCCTTGTTTTTCTCCGTGGAAATGGGTGACTTGATAGAGACCTGCACCGTCTTGTTTTTTGCCGTTAAAGTCATCATTTTTATCTAAACCATTGGCAATGGCAGCTTCTACAAAGGCTTTTGAGATATCGCGTGGACTTAGTAAATCACTGACATGAAGTGGTCCACTATCACCATGCAGCTCGTCGCTACCATGGATATTGTTTTCTGCTTTAATAAAGTAGGGCAGTACATCATCAAAACCCCAGCCTGTGCAACCTTGCTCGACCCAGCGTTCATAATCAAGCGCACTGCCACGGGTATAAATCATGGCATTGATAGCGGAGGAGCCACCCAAACATTGACCGCGCGGTTGAAAGCCGCGTCGGTTATTAAGGTGTTCTTGCGGGGTAGTATGGAAACACCAGTTGTTTAGCTTAAGTGGTTTGCCAGGAACCATTAGAATAAGCCCAGCAGGGACACGCACGGCCAAATCTTTACCATCGCCGCCATATTCTAATAAGCAGACACTGATGTCTGGGTTTTCTGTGAGACGGCTGGCGAGCACACAGCCTGCTGAACCGCCACCAACGATGACGTAATCAAAATTTTTGTCAAATTCCATTTTATATTCCTTATAGCATCCATGCTAATTAAAACGTGCACATTAAAGTAGGGTACGCTTTACAATATCTATTATTTTGCTGAAATAATAAAATAAAAATGACTCTGCGGTACCTATTTGCGTAAGCACTATAGAACAGACTGGCTTAAGGATATTAAGCTCATCGTTTAGAGTTTACGCTGTCTGATTTTGTACCGAACGCCCTTATACCGTGCAGACTTCTGAGCGTACGATAAAGCGTTTACCTTCAGGTATTTCTAGCGAAAAGCTGGCACCGCGTCCGTTCACAACATCAATGGTCAGATCGGTATGTTGCCATAGGTTATATTGCGCTTTGCCCATATAAAATGGACAACCAACCAGCTCACTGACGAGGACGTCTTGTCCGCCCACTTTAAATTCGCCCAATGGATAGCACATGGGCGAGCTGCCATCACAGCAGCCACCCGATTGATGGAACATCAGCTCACCATGCTTAGATTTCAGTAATTCAATTAATGCTTTGCAGGATTCTGTCGCCGTGACTTTCATAACTAACTCCTTGTAACTTATGAATAGCTCATTCTTATCGATACTTTTGATTCTTATCGAGACTTTATTAAAGCAAAAATGCAACCTACCTTGCGACAGATTGCATTGATTTATTTAGAAAACAACCAAAGACTGATTTAAAAGAAACCCATCGCTTTAGGACTGTATGAAACCAGCATGTTTTTGGTCTGCTGATAATGATCGAGCATCATCAGATGGTTTTCGCGGCCAATACCAGATTGCTTATAACCACCAAAGGCTGAATGCGCAGGATAGAGGTGATAGCAATTTGTCCATACTCGGCCAGCTTTGATGCCACGACCGAAACGATATGCACGAGTGCCGTTACGTGTCCAGACACCAGCACCTAGACCATATAAGGTATCATTGGCCAGCGCCATCGCTTCTTCATCGTCTTTAAAGGTAGTGACAGCAAGCACAGGACCAAAGATTTCTTCTTGGAACACGCGCATGTCATTCGTGCCTTCAAAGATAGTTGGCTGCACATAATAACCGTTTGCCATGTCGCCATCATGTTTGGCAAGTTCGCCACCGACTAAGACTTTGGCACCTTCTTTTTTACCGATATCGAGATAAGAGAGGATTTTCTCTAACTGATCTGAGCTGGCTTGAGCACCAATCATGGTATCGGTATCGAGCGGGTTGCCCATTTTGATGGCTTTAACGCGGGCGATACAGCGTTTCATAAATTCATCATAGATACTTTCGTGTACGAGTGCGCGTGATGGGCAAGTACAAACTTCGCCTTGGTTCAGCGCAAACATCACCAAACCTTCGACGGCTTTGTCTAAGAAGTCATCGTCTTCATCCATGATATCGGCAAAGAAGATGTTTGGACTTTTACCGCCTAGCTCTAGCGTTACTGGAATGATATTTTCACTAGCGTATTGCATGATTAAGCGACCAGTGGTGGTCTCACCCGTAAAGGACACTTTATCGATACGTGGATTAGAAGCAATTGGTTTACCAGCTTCTACACCGAAGCCGTTAATGACGTTCAGTACGCCTTTAGGCAGAATGTCCGCTGCACCTATTATGTCAAGCATGTATAAAACAGACGCAGGGGTTTGCTCGGCAGGCTTTAGGACGACACAGTTACCCGCTGCAAGTGCAGGCGCAATTTTCCAGATCGCCATTAGAATAGGGAAGTTCCACGGGATAATTTGACCGACGACACCTAGAGGCTCATGAAAATGATAGGCAACGGTATCTTCATCAATTTGGCTAATACCGCCTTCTTGTGCGCGAATCACACCAGCGAAGTAACGCAAATGGTCGATGGCGATTGGAATATCTGCGGCGAGGGTTTCACGTACGGGCTTGCCATTTTCATAGCTCTCAGCGATAGCGATTGCCTCTAAATTGGCTTCGATACCATCGGCAAGTTTGAGCAACATATTAGAGCGTTCAGTGACGCTGGTTTTGCCCCACGCGTCTTTTGCTGCATGAGCGGCATCTAGGGCAGCTTCAACATCTGCTTCTTTAGAGCGTGCGATTTGACAGAAGGTTTTACCATCGATTGGACTTGAGTTATCAAAATATTCGCCATCGATGGGAGCTACCCACTCACCATTGATAAAGTTGTCGTATTTTTCGCGGAACTGGACGGGACTGTTTTCAGTATTGGGATAAGCGTATAACATTAACCACTCCTTGTTGTGTATTATGGCTATTTAAAATAGGGTTACTTAAAGTATAGTCAGGTGAAGCGTATAGTCACATGAAGATAAATACTTGGTCTTCCTGAACAAGTTATCACCCTATCGTACTGAGCTTTGGTGCGGAACGATAATGACTTTTTATAATGATATATTTTGTATCATATAACTTTAAGTTATGTGATATGTAACGGTTAAAGTGGTTCGCAAAGCGAATGCAGCTGTTATAATTGTTGCCATCTATTTTGGCTTGCTACCTCTGCTTGCTAGGATTCTTTACTTAGACGTGGCAGCTTTCTTTTTCTATACTTTATTTTTTATGCCCTTCTTCTTATTACTATTCATTTAATTGGTTTGGATCTATGCGTCAATCTTCTGCTCTTGATATCCTAAAAACAGGTCAAAACGTCTTTTTGACTGGCTCAGCAGGTTCAGGTAAAACCTATACTCTCAACCAGTACATCGACTATCTTCGTGCGCGACGTGTACCGGTTGCCGTCACCGCGAGTACGGGCATTGCTGCCACTCATATGAATGGTACGACGATTCATAGTTGGTCGGGTATTGGTATCAAAGATGAGTTGTCTGATCGCGACTTGAGCAATTTAGCGCGTAAGCAATTTTTAGCAGACCGATTAAAAGATACTGCGGTATTGGTCATCGATGAGATATCGATGCTGCACGCCAAGCAGATCAATTTGGTCAGCCAAGTACTCAAACATGTACGCAAAAATGACAAAGCGTTTGGTGGTATTCAAGTAGTGGTAGCAGGCGACTTTTTTCAGCTACCGCCGATTGGTAGCAAGGGTGAGAGCAATCGTGAAAAGTTTGCTTTTATGTCGGAAGCGTGGCTCGATGCTAAGTTCCACATCTGCTACTTGTCTGAGCAGCATCGGCAGGTCAGCGAAGCCGCCAATGGTGGGCTTGATTTAGACGATATTCTTAACCAAATCCGTCGTCAGGAAGTGACCTTTGAGGCGATTGCCGCGTTAGAAGCCACCTATGATCAAAGCGTCGATATCAAGCGTACTCGTCTCTATACACACAATCTCAACGTCAATAAAATCAATGACAAAGAGCTGGCCGCGCTAGATGGAGAGATGATGCGCTTTGAGGCGACTGCGACAGGCGACAGTAAGCTGGTTGAGACCCTAAAAAAGACGGTACGTACCCAAGATGAGCTGATTCTCAAAGTGGGCGCAAAGGTGATGTTTATCAAAAACAATGCCGAGCTTGGCGTCTCTAACGGTACGATGGGTGAGCTGATTGGTTTTGCTGCTGTTAAAATCGATGAGAGCAAGGACAGCAGTGAGGCGTTAATCGAAAATGATAGTAGTGACGAGACTAATGAAGACAATGCAGATGATGCAGATGATGCAGATGATGCTGTCGAAAATACCGCTAAAGGTAAAAAGAGTGCTGCCAAAAAAGATAAAGAAAAACCAAAAACCAAAAAACCAACCACGCAAAAAATGCCAGTGGTTAGGCTTAACTCAGGCCGTGAAATCATCGCCGAGCCTGAAGAATGGATGATCGAAGATGAAACCGGTGATGTGCTGGCAAGCTATGAGCAAGTACCGCTCTGTCTAGCATGGGCGATTACGATTCACAAATCACAAGGCATGACCCTCGATGCGGCTGAAATTGACTTATCACGTACCTTTGAGCTTGGGCAGGGCTATGTGGCACTGTCACGACTCAAATCGCTGTCGGGCTTGCAACTGCTGGGTATGAATGACATGAGCTTGCAACTTGACCCGTTGGCACGTGGGGCAGATAAGCGGTTTTTAGTACTGTCTGACGAAGCCGATGCCAATTATGCGATGCTAGATGAAGAGAGCATGCAGCAGGCACATGAAAAATTCACCTTGAAGTCAGGGGGTACACTGAGTAAGTCGGTGATTGATGCCTATGCCACTCTAGAAAAAAAGCGCCGCGAACAACAGCATGCGAAGCTCGATAAAAAACAGAAGCTTGGCAATCAGGTCTCTGATAAGTCAGACAGCACCTTGCTTGCGACCAGAGTGCTGTTAGAAGAGAGCTTGACCATTGCAGAAATCTCACAAGCGCGTCAGCTGTCACAATCAACCATCATGCGTCATATTGGCGATCTAAAGGCACAAGATCCAAGCCTCGCCTGCAACCATCTGCGCCCAGAGGATGAGGTGATGACAGCCGTTGGTAATGCCTATGTCGCCATTAAAGTCGCCAATAATCCGAACGATTTTAATGATGATGGTAGTATCAAACTGCGTCCAATATTTGATCATCTTAAACAAAGTATCGACTACAATACCATTCGCTTAGCGCTGATTTTTATCACGCCATAACGTCTATTAAGCTTTGATAGGTAGCAGCCATCAAAACAAAGCACGTCCAAGGTGACAGCGCGCCGATCCTACCGCCCTTTATAAAATAGCGATAACTTGTTATGCCTGATTTTTCTAGCGCCACTTATCAATTGACCTCTGACCCGATAGCAGCGAGCTATCGTACCACGGGTGAGCACACACAGCCACTGAGGGTTGCTATCAATGGCTTTGGACGTATAGGGCGCAATGTACTTCGCGCCTTGTTAGAGCGCTTTGAGGTGTTAGGCCGTGCCATTCATGTGGTGGCGATTAACGATTTAGCGCCAGCGGATATCCTGCTGCATTTGTTAAAATTTGACAGCACGCACGGTCGCCTCAGTCGACTGGGCGTCAATGCTGAGCTTGTAGAGAGTGGAGCCGACGACACCAGCAAAACCCAGCTTTGCCTTACCAAGAACAATCTGACTTACTGCATCAATATGCTATCAGAGCCTGATCCACAAAACCTACCTTGGCAGGCGCTGGGTGTCGATGTGGTGCTAGAGTGTACTGGACACTTTCGCTCTTATGAGCAAGCGACGCTACATATCGACGCTGGCGCGCAGCAAGTGATTATCGGTGCCGCGCCATTCGATGATGTGGATGCCTGTATCGTTATGGGTGTGAATACGGAGGCGTTAACGCTTGAGCTACCGATTATATCGAGTGTCTCTTGTACCACGCAGGCATTGGTGCCACTCATTGATACCCTTGATAAGGCGTTTGGCGTGACGTCTGCCATGATGACGGAGATTCATGCGGTTACCGCTGACCAGACCGTGCTAGATCAGGCGCACCGTGATCCAAGACGGGCGCGCGCGTCTGGCTACAACATTATTCCGACCACCTCTAGCAGTATCGCTGCGACAGAGCGGGTGTTGCCAGCGATGGTGGGCAAGATAAATGGACATTCGATACGCGTGCCAACCATCGATGTGGCGGCGATAGATGTCACTTTTGTGTTTGATACACCAGATGTCAGTGTCGAGGCTATTCGTGAGGTACTCAAATCGGCCAGTCAGGCACATTTGCATGACATCATGGCTTATACCGAAGAACCACTGGTCTCCAGCGATTTTATTCATCAAACTGAATCGCTGATTATTGATGGACAACAGCTGATGCAAGTGGGCGGGCAATACAAGGTTTTTGCGTGGTATGACAACGAATGGGGCTATGCCAATAGGCTGCTAGATATGTGTTTGCATCTAGCATCTCATAAAAAGCCTATCGTCAATCCTATATAAAAGAGTGACAGCGCTAACCTCGTTTGAAGTATGACTTATACCTCTGCACTCAGTTGCCTTAACTCTCTTTTAAACTGAATCAACGATAGCATCAAAATAATTTAAATTCGTTCAATTAATCGCTTGCATTCTCATGTTATATCGCTATAATATTGCACCAATGGAGACGTGGCAGAGTGGTTGAATGCACCGGTCTTGAAAACCGACAAGGGTTTGTAGCCCTTCGAGAGTTCGAATCTCTCCGTCTCCTCCAAATTCGAAAGCCGCAATTATTATTAATGATTGCGGCTTTTTTTGTTGCATTTTTATTTTATATCGTTATAATGATCCACCAATGGAGACGTGGCAGAGTGGTTGAATGCACCGGTCTTGAAAACCGACAAGGGTTTGTAGCCCTTCGAGAGTTCGAATCTCTCCGTCTCCTCCAAATTCGAAAAAGCCCCAATCATTGCTGATTGGGGCTTTTTTTATGATGAATTTTATAACACCATTTTTATCAATTATCTGAATGACTGCTTTTATTTTATCAATGACTCATCGAACTCAATTTCTTGTCCATTCTCTAACACCAATGTGCCTTTGCTGATCATAATAGTCATGTCCTTGGTGTTTTTTATGGCGCGCATGACATTGATGTCCTCAATACTACTCTCAATGATAATTTTGCCAGACTGTTCTGGTTTGATAGGGGGATTAAACTGGGTTAGTGGTACGTTAAAGCTTTTGCCTTGCGCCAGCTTAATGTCTTGCATGGTCAGTGTGCCTTTGAAGCTTTGAATAGCGACTTGACCGTGGTTTGATAGCATGAACTGCAATTTTACTTGGTTTAAGCTGTCGCTATCACTGGCTTTGACCGGTAATAGAGCGACAGGGTAGTTCTGTGCATTGGCACTATAAGCTGGCTGACTGCTGACAATAGGGCTTTTTTTACCCGTTGGATTGTTTGGATGTAGTCGTTCATATTCACGCTGTTGCACAAGGGCTTGCTTGATGGTGGTACGTGGCATCGCGCCTGATTCATAAGCATCGCTCAATTTCATACGCAGCATATATCGGCTAAGCACTTGTTGATCGGCCTCAGACAACTGCTCAAAAGTTTGCCCCAATTTCTTTTGCCATTGGTCTGAATCTGTCGGTATGGTCGTTTTACTTGGGTCAGTCTGCGGCGATGAGCAGCCAGTCGCAATTACTAGCATTGCTACCGTCATGGTTGAAAACAAAGTTTTGTTGAAACGCTGATGTAAGCTCTTCATCGTACATCTCCTTGTAAATCTTTATTATGTTGAAACCCAATAAATAGTCGCGATTATTTTATTAATATACCTCGTTTAATGACAGCTTGTGTTTGATTATGGCTAAATCCGGTAGCAAATTTAATACTGCGCTAAAAAAGACGAGTGATTTTAAGTACGAAAGGGAGGTACATAACGAGAAGAGGATATAAGAAAATATCAATAATGCTTTAATCTTTATAACAGACAAAAAAAGACCAAGTTTGCTACAGCGAACTTGGTCTTTTTTAATAAAAATCATTATGAGGTTTTATATGACGGACCAATGACTTTTTACATGTACTCTTATAGTGGCATTTAATGGCAGTGCTACTAATCGTTATTCTGTAACTCAGACAAAGGATGAGAAATATTATTATTATGGGTTACCACAATAGCCTCATCGATGATGTGTTGGCTCACACCGCGCTTACGCAGGGTTTCGATAAATACTTCATCATGGGCTAGGGTGTAATCCTGATGGTCACGATCGAGACCTTGACGAATATACAAGCGTATAAGACCTTGAATACGTTTGAAACCTAAATCAGACGAAGTCGCTTCTAGTAGCGAAATCATTTCTTCAGACAGACGAATGCTGACTGGCCGCATGATTTTTTGCGGATGATCAGAAAACTTATTTTTTATACGTACAGGTATCATAATAAACCATTACTTTTAGTGAGTAGGAGCAAAGCACTCAAACAAAAACAAACCCAATCAAGACTAACCTTACCATACAACAAAAATGTCTAAAAGAACACCGCAGCTGTGCTAATATTATTAGAAGTAATTATAAAAGGGGCAACAATAAAAAAACCTCCATCAAATTATGATGAAGGTTTTTAGTATATGGCTCTCCAACCTGGGCTCGAACCAGGGACACACGGATTAACAGTCCGTTGCTCTACCAACTGAGCTATTGGAGAATAGATGGTCATAACAGCAGATTGTTCATGCTTTATATCAAAGCGATTACTTATCTTGTTTGCGTTATGTGGGGCACATTTTAGCCAAGTCGTTCGAGGCTGTCAACCTTATTATGACATTAATAATAAATATTGTCGTAACTTATTAAAAATAACCCGTAATCCCTTATTAAACGGGCTGTTTTAATGAACCCCTATATCTGAAATCTTTATTAAGTGACTAGATTAGGTGACTAGGATTAATTAACTAGGGAAAGCCTTAATTGATAGCCCTGCCCTGAAAGGCTGATGCTAAAATCACCCCACACGTTGTTGCAAACCTAGCTAAGGTCTCGACATTATCGTCGGTTTACGCCTGATTTGATAAAAGGTTTGGGGCGATTTTAGCGATCAGCAGTCCTAATATTTAAATGTTCAACAGACCCTAATTAATCATTAAAATAAGCACTCATCAGTGTTAGTTATCAGTCTTTGCAATCATATTTGATTAGATGAATTGCCTATCTTTTTGAATACTAAGAGAATTTGCACATCGCCTAGAAATATAAAATTGTAAAATTACCTTCACATTGCTGGTTTATTTCTATAGAATACCGACCGTATGGTTTCTTTTGTATGCGGTGCTTTGTTGCTATGTGCCATAAATTGTTATGGATGTTCTAAATATGAGTCCTACCACTATTGCTTATGGATATTTAGCCATTGCCATCATTTGTGAAGTGATCGGCACTACCTTCTTGATGAAGTCAGAGCAGTTTACGCGTTTGGTACCGACGCTCATTATGGGTTTGCTTTATGTCATCTCGTTTTATTTGTTGACGCAGACCCTTAAAACCATACCGCTTGGTATTGCCTACGCGCTGTGGGGCGGACTCGGAATCGTACTGACATCACTCGTGGGCTTGGTGTTTTTTAAGCAAAGCCTCGATACAGCAGCAGCAGTTGGTATCGCTATGATTGTGGGCGGTGTGATGGTGATGAACTTATTCTCTAATTCTGTGGTGCATTGATATGGAAGTGGAAAACGCTTACAAACGTAAAAAACAGCCAGAAGTTGTGCGTCGGGCGCTGCTCGATCAGGCAGCACGAATAACGCTAGAGCAAGGGTTATCTAAAGTGACCTTTCAAGCAGTCGCTGATGCCGTTGGGGTAACTAAAGGTGGCGTTATGCATCATTTCGCCACTAAAAACGCGCTTATTTTGGAAGTGTTTCATGATGCGATGGCGAAGTTTGAGGCAGAAGTAGATACAGCAATGGCTAAAGACCCCGTGCGTTATGGCTCTTTTACCCGCGCTTATATCGATGCCACGATTAGCTTAGGCGAAAAAGGACAGGCAGAATTTCATAGCCAAGCAACATTGTATGTATTGATGCTAGGCGATAGTGAGCTGCGCGAATTATGGGCTGAGTGGTCGAATCAGCAATTGAAAAAGCATGAGGCAACTGATAATACGGAGACCTTATGTATGGCACGTTTGGTCGCTGATGGGATTTGGCTCTCAGATTTTTCCGGCATTGACATAGTAGACAAACAGTCATTACGTGATCGTTTGATAAAAATGACGCAACGTGACTTCGATGCATAAAGATGGTGCAGCGCGTTCATTAAAATGCTGCGCTCAAATAATTTATTAAAGAACAATTGATAAGTACATAACGATTTTTAGCCATATAACAAATTTTAGTCACATAGCGACTTTTAATCACATAACGATATAACTTTTATTTTTAAAACTTAAACCATGACGACATTATTCGGTACTAGCTTGTTCATAAGGCTTTTGCCAGTCGTCAATAGGAGCACTGCATGACAGCTATTAATACAAACTCAAATAACTTAACAGATATTATCGACTTAGAACAAATTCAAACGGCTTATATTAACGGCCGTTACTTGGCGGTAGATGAAACGCTGACGACTTTTGAAGATATCAATCCAGCGACGGGTGAAGTGCTGGCGACCATCCAACAAACGACCAATGAGCAAATTGATGAGGCTGTTAAAGCAGCACAAAAAGGTCAAAAAGTTTGGGCAGCATTGACAGCGGTTGAGCGTGGTCGAATCCTATCAAAGGCCGTTGAGATATTACGCGAGCGCAATGACGTACTGGCATTGCTCGAAACCAAAGACACAGGTAAAGCGTACTCTGAAACCAAGTATGTCGATATCGTCACCGGTGCGGATGTCGTTGAATATTATGCGGGTCTGGCACCGATGATTGAAGGTCGTCAGATCCCATTGCGTGATACTAGCTTTGTCTACACTCGCCGCGAGCCACTTGGCGTAGTCGCTGGTATTGGTGCATGGAACTATCCGATTCAAATCGCGATGTGGAAGGCAGCACCAGCACTAGCTGCTGGTAACGCGATGATCTTCAAGCCGTCAGAAGTGACACCGTTGACGGCATTGAAACTGGCAGAAATTTTGACAGAAGCAGGCTTACCAGATGGCGTATTTAACGTCGTGCAAGGTAATTATAAAGTGGGTGAGGCCTTAACTCAGCATCCTGATATCGCCAAAGTCTCGTTTACCGGTGGCGTACCGACGGGCAAAAAAGTCATGTCGAGTGCAGCATCATCGTCTCTTAAAGATGTGACATTAGAGCTGGGTGGCAAGTCGCCATTGATTATCTTTGATGATGCGGACATCGATACAGCTGCGGACATCGCAATGATGGCGAACTTCTATAGCAGTGGTCAGGTATGTACTAATGGTACGCGCGTGTTCATTCCTAAAGCCTTACAGGCCAAGTTTGAAGCAGCCATTTCAACGCGTGTTGAGCGTATTAAGATGGGTGATCCAATGGATGAAAACATCAACATGGGCCCACTAGTCAGCTTCCCGCATATGGAAAGAGTGCTTGGTTATATCAAGCAAGGTAAGGCTAGCGGTGCACGCTTATTAACAGGCGGTGACCGTGTGACCACAGGCGAATTGGCAAATGGCGCATTCGTTGCCCCAACGGTATTCACTGACTGTACTGATGAAATGACTATCGTACGTGAAGAAATATTTGGCCCAGTGATGTCGATATTGACTTATGAGACCGAAGAAGAAGTCATTCGCCGTGCCAATGATACTGAGTATGGATTGGCAGCTGGCGTCGTGACTGCTGATTTGACCCGAGCACATCGAGTCATTGCTCAAATTGAAGCGGGTATCTGCTGGTTAAATACATGGGGCGAATCAGCCGCTCAAATGCCAGTCGGTGGTTATAAGCATTCAGGTGTTGGCCGCGAAAACGGCATTGAAGCCCTTGAGTATTATACGCAGACCAAATCTATCCAAGTAGAATTGGGTAAGTTTGAATCTGTATTTTAATCAATCTTATTGAGAAAATTCTTAATCAGTAAAGTGGTTCAGTAGAGCTAATTTGTTCTTTGTTCGACTTTACTGATAGTAAATGATTTATTTTTCAATATTATGGAGCGTTTTATGACATCAACCACACCTGAGTATGACTACATCATCGTTGGCGCAGGATCAGCAGGCAATGTGCTGGCCACACGTTTGACCGAAGATGCCAACATTAAGGTGCTGCTGCTAGAAGCGGGCCGTCCAGACCATCGCTTAGATTTTCGTACGCAGATGCCAGCGGCGCTCGCCATGCCGTTACAAGGAACTACTTATAACTGGGGTTATAAAACCGATCCTGAGCCGAATATGAACAACCGCGTGATGGACTGCGGTCGCGGTAAAGGACTGGGCGGCTCGTCATTGATTAACGGTATGTGTTATATCCGTGGTAATGCACTAGATTTTGATGATTGGTCTGAGATTAAAGGCTTAGAAGATTGGACGTATCTGGATTGCCTGCCTTATTTTAAAAAGTTAGAAAACCGCGATGCTGGCGAGAATGACTATCATGGTGTGGGTGGTCCTGTTGAGATGACGACCTCAAAACCCGGAGTCAATCCACTGTTTCAAGCGATGATTGAAGCAGGCGTGCAAGCTGGCTATCCGAGTACCGATGATTTAAACGGCTATCAGCAAGAAGGCTTTGGGCCAATGGATCGTTTCGTAACGCCTAATGGTCGCCGTGCTTCAACGTCCCGTGGCTATCTGGACCGTGCTAAACCGCGCAGCAATATTACGATTTTGACGGGTGCACTGACCGATGTAATCTTGTTCGATGGTAAGCGTGCTATCGGTGTCAAAGTCGAGCATCAAGGTCAAACCAAGAATTTTCATGCCTCTCGTGAGGTGATTGTTTCCTCTGGTGCAATTGCTTCACCGCAATTATTGCAGCGCTCTGGTATTGGCCCTGGTCAATGGTTAAAAGATCTAGGTGTTAATGAGATTATAGATTTACCAGGCGTTGGTAATAATCTGCAAGATCATTTAGAGCTGTATATGCAGTATGAATGTAAGCTGCCAGTGTCGATTGCACCTGCCAATAAATGGTGGAACAAGCCAGCCATCGGTGCTGAGTGGTTATTCAATGGTACTGGGCTGGGCGCATCAAACCAGTTCGAAGGTGGCGGTTTTATTCGTACCGATGAGAAGTTTACCCATCCTAATATTCAGTATCACTTCTTGCCACTCGCGGTACGCTATGATGGTCGCAGTGCCGTGAAGTCTCATAGCTTCCAAGCGCACGTGGGCTCATTACGCTCGCCAAGTCGTGGTCGTGTCAAGCTGACGTCGAAAGACCCAAGTGCTCATCCGAGTATCTTGTTTAACTATATGTCTCATGATCAAGATTGGCAGGAGTTCCGTGCTGCCATGCGCATCACTCGTGAGATTATGCATCAGCCAGCGCTTGACCCTTATCGTGGTCGCTCGATTGCACCGACCGATGATTTAGTGACTGATGCACAGTTGGACGAGTATGTCCGTAATCATAGCGAGACGGCTTATCATCCATCTTGCACCTGTGCGATGGGCGAAGACAAGGATTCGGTCGTCAATGGTGAAGGGCTGGTACATGGTATCGATGGCTTGCGCGTCGTTGATGCATCGATTATGCCCAACATCATCAGTGGCAATCTCAACGCGACGACCATTATGCTGGCCGAAAAAATCGTTGATAAGATGCGCGGTGTGCAGCTGCCACGCTCGACGGTAGATTATTTTACCGCCAATGGTGCACCATTGAGAGCTGAGCCGATGCGTGCTTATGGTTCTGTTTAAATTAAATATTAGGGTCTGTTGAACATTCAAATATTAGGACTGCTGATCGCTAAAATCTTCCCAAACTAGGCGTAAACCGACGATAATGTCGAGACCTTAGCTAGGTTTACAACAACGTTTGGGGTGGTTTTAGCATCAGCCTTTCAGGGCAGGGCTATTTTTTGCCAATACATGGCGAAATTGTCTAACCTAGAATGACTAGGCGTCAAAAATTTCACTGCGTATTGTCTAAAAAATAGCCACTGCCAGTACCACATTTGAATGTTCAACAGACCCTACTATAAAAACGAAGTGTGCCAAGGATAATTAAATGAACGATTTATTGCATTCCCCTACACGGCGACAATTGCTTTCAATGATAGG